>NZ_LWGJ01001275.1:0-27918 GCF_001635845.1 Oleiphilus sp. HI0132
AATAATCAATTAAAGCGCTTTTGCCAGAAAAACTTCCTATCCGCTGTGCGTATGAGGGAGTGGCGCGAGATACATAGACAACTATTACTCGTTTTAAAAAGCATCGGCATCAAGGAAAATGATAGCGAGGCTTCTTATGACTCTATTCATAAGGCTTTATTGAGCGGCTTGCTTGGCAATATCGGTAAACATGAAGAAAAACGCGAGTATCAAGGGTGTCGAAATCGACGTTTCCACTTATTTCCCGGGTCTGGCGTAAACAAAAAGCGCCCTAAATGGTTATTTGCCGCTGAAATCGTGGAAACTCAACAAGTCTATTCCAGATATAACGCAAGGCTCGATCCTGCATGGATAGAACCGCTTGCAAAGCATTTGGTAAAACGTTCTTATGCCGAACCTCATTGGGAAGCCAAAAGGGCACAAATAATTGCCAAAGAAAAGGTGACCTTATACGGACTTGAAATTGTCTCTCAGCGCCCAGTTAACTACAGCCAGATTGACCCAGGAGTTTGCCGTGAAATATTTATTCGCACCGGACTCATAGAGAGAGAGTTTCGCACCAAAAATAAGGCTATCGCTCATAACTTAAAGCTTATTGATGAAGTGGAATCGATTGAAGACCGCACGCGTCGTAAAGATGTCCTGGTCGATGATGAGGTGATATACGGACTTTACGATAAGGCTTTACCTGAACACATTGTGAGTGGTGCTGCATTTGAAAAGTGGGCAAAAAAAGCAAGCGAAGCTGACTCAAAGCTAATACGGTTTACAAAAGGTCAGCTGCGCAGCGAAAATGCGGATTCATTCGATCCGGGCCTATATCCTGAACATATTGAAAATAATGGCATACGCTTTCCTCTGAGTTACCAGTTCAAACCCGGCGCTGAAGATGATGGTGTAAATATCTCGGTGCCAATTAATGCAATAAAACAGCTAACTGTAGATAAACTCGAGAAGATAGTTCCTGGCTTGCTTCGTGAAAAATGCATCCACCTGATCAAAACGCTTCCCAGAACTTTGCGAAAGCACTTTGTTCCTGTGCCGGATGTTGTAGACAAGATACTGCCAAAGGTTGAAGCTAGTTCACGCCCTTTGCTTGAGATTCTTAGTGATGAGCTAAAAATTATAGGCAGCATATCTATTCCTATTGAGGCCTGGAATCTTGAGTCACTAGACAGTCACCTGCGCTTTAACATTAAAGTGCTGGATGAGCGAGGCCGGCTGATTAACCAGGGTAGGGACCTCGTTAAGCTTTCGCAAAAAGTTGAGCATTTGGCAAAAAACGCCGCAAAACTGGAAGAGAACCGACCTGAAAAACAAGTTGATATTACTGCCTGGGACTTTGGCGAGCTCAAACAATCCCAGATAATAAAACAAGCGGGTATTGAAATGATGCAATACCCGGCGCTTCAAGATTGTGGAGCACACATCAGGCTCATTCATTGTAATGATAAGCTAGGTGCCGAGGCGATTACGCGAATTGGAATTGCGCGATTACTAAGCTTTGAGCTCCAAGGTATTCGCTCGCAATTCAAAAAAGCGATTAAAAACTACCAAAAGCTAGGCTTGCTTTATGCACCTGTCGGGCAAGCCAGCGCACTTTATGATGACTTTCTGATTGCGGCAATATGTTTGCACTTCCTTAATGGAGAGCTTCCACGCAATGCAGAGCAGTTTAGTGCTTGTCTACAGGGCGGTAAGGGTGATTTCCTTAAGATCTGCGAAGAGTTCAGCGCTCTTGTTTTCGACATACTTAATCATTACCACCAGATAATGAAGCGCCTAAAAGGTAAAATGAACTTGGCAGTAGCTATGCCTATGGCTGACCTTAAACACCAGATTACCTGCTTAGTCTACGATGGCTTTTTGCAATCCACGCCCTATACCTCGCTAAAGAGCTTTCCTAGATATTTGCAAGCTTGCTCTCTACGCTATGACAAAATGGCAAGAGATATGGCCAATGAAAGGCGCTATGTACCCTTACTATCCGAATGGTGGGAGCAATACGAACTTCGAAAAAAACAGCTGGATGCTCAAGGTTTAAAGTGCGAAAACCTGGAGCGATTTCGCTGGTTACTGGAGGAGCAACGAGTGTCTTGGTATTCACAGCAATTGGGTACGAGTGAGACTGTCTCAGAGAAAAGGTTAAACAAACTCTGGGAGAGCGTTAGGCGGTAGCCGAATACTCACCAAGGTTGGCTCAAATATTGGTTGTCATTAAAGCTCGTAAAACGTAATCTGTGCAGCTATTTTCTTACTTATCGGCTTGTACTTAGTGCAGGTTTTGAATCTAAACGCGGTACGCTTGTCATGCTTGCCGTTAGCAAAGAGGTGACCATGATAAAGGCTGCTATTTCTGGTACTGGGCTGTTTACACCAAGTGAATCTATTTCAAATGATGAGCTTGTTGCGAGTTTTAACGCCTATGTGCAAAGCTTTAATCGTGAAAATGCTGACAAAATAGCCGCAGGCGAACTCGAAGCGCTACAAGAATCTTCTTCCGCTTTTATCGAAAAAGCTTCTGGAATTAAAAGCCGATACGTAATGAATAAGGCTGGCATTCTTGACCCTGAAATAATGCACCCATTGCTACCTGAGCGCTCCAATGACGAGCCTAGTATCTTATGCGAAATGGCCGTTAAAGCAGCCAAAGATGCGCTCAAAAATGCAAACAAAACCGTCGCTGATATCGATGCCGTCATCGTCGCTTGCTCGAATCTACAGCGCGCTTATCCAGCTGTCTCAATTGAGGTTCAAAGCCAACTTGGTGTAGAAGGCTTCGCATATGATATGAATGTGGCGTGCTCATCGGCCACATTTGGCCTTCAGGCTGCGCTCAATGCTGTTCAGTGCGGTTCTGCCAGGGCTGTATTGTTAATAAACCCGGAAATCTGCACAGCGCATTTAAATTTTCGTGATAGAGATAGTCACTTTATCTTTGGTGATGTCTGTACCGCAATCGTGATAGAGAGAGCTGACACAGTATCTTGTGATGACTCGTTCGAAGTTGTCAGCGCAAAATTAAAGACAACCTTCTCCAATAATATTCGTAATAATTTTGGATTCCTGAATCGTTGTGCTCCCGGCAGTGAAGGCTTTAGTGATAAGCTATTTGTTCAGCAAGGGCGAAAAGTATTCAAAGAGGTATCTCCACTCGTTGCTAAAATGATCAATGAGCACTTGGCGGAAAACGAGCTTAGCGCTGAACACCTAAAACAGATGTGGCTCCATCAAGCTAACTTAAGCATGAATCAGCTTATCGCCAAGCGTGTATTAGGTCGTGCAGCAGAGGTTTCTGAGGCACCTGTTATACTGGATGAATATGCGAATACTAGCTCGGCCGGTTCTGTGATTGCATTTCATAAGCATCGATCAGAACTCGAAACCGGTGATTATGGTGTACTTTGCTCTTTCGGTGCAGGCTATTCTGTTGGTAATATAATCCTAAAGAAACTATAACAACTAAAAAGTAAGCAGAACTATAATAAGAGATTAAGTATGCGCTTTTGTTACCACGCTCTAATTTTATTATTTCTAAGTACCTTTACGCTTAATGCATTCGCTAATGATGAAGCAGAAGAGCCTTATTATGACCCTAGATACGCAGAAATAGATCCTTATGAGTCATTTAATCGAAGCATGTTCGTATTGAATGATAATTTGGATGAGTATCTCGCCACTCCCTTGGCAAAGCTTTACAGATTTGTAACGCCCGGTTTTGTCGATAAAGGTGTTACCAACTTTTTTGGCAACCTCAATGATGTCGAAACCTTTGTTAACTCTTTGCTGCAGGCTAAGTTTCACAACGCGGTTGTTTCTCTTAACCGAGTTATCTACAACACTGTTTTTGGCATAGGCGGCTTGTTTGATGTTGCGACCTCATTTGGCCTGGAAGCCAGCGATGAAGATTTTGGACAAACACTTGGTTATTGGGGTTATGAAGAGTCTACCTATCTTGTGTTACCTGTTCTAGGGCCATCTACCGTCAGAGACTTTAGCGGACAAATAGTAGATTACGTTGCCGACCCGGTTGACTATCTTGTCGAATTCTCAACTGAAGAAAGTATTGCTCTAAAGGCTGTTGATTTAATAGATACACGAGCAGACCTGCTAGCTGCGAACAACTTATTATTCAAAGAAGACCGCTACGCCTTCTTCAGGAGTGCCTATTTGCAAAATCGAAACTTCCTTATTAAAGATGGCGAAGTAGAAGACCCGTTCGCTGATGATGAAGATTTTGATTACGAGGACTTCTAATATCAGGCTTATTTAACATAAGTTCACAGGGCTTAATACAAGTTCAATATATCTGCAGAAAAAAATAACCTATAGTTGATTGATGGGATAAAAGATAAAATCAACTATATGGCTCGCTTTAAGATGCACACCACGATAAAAAAAGAAAAACAAAGAATGTCGCAGGCTACCTCATTCCTTGAATGGAAGGACGCCGCTCAAACACTCGACTCCATGCAACATAATGATGCCTGGAAAGACAATATTGCTTCTGATGTATATAACTACGAACTTATTTCTGATCGACTCTGTCTTTTAAGAGAGCACAAGCAAAATGGTGATCTCACCGCTTTGTATCGAGACATTCGCGAAGGCTTGCATCATGACCTTGGCAATATGGGTGACATACGCCTTTATAACCAATGCTATTACGGCACCAAAACACTCATTGAAGAATACGTTGAAGAAGTTTGCGATTGCCTTTCCTATCTTTGCGATAGGCAAACCTCTGATATGCCATCAAATAAAAAGTTAGATTTTTTTAAAGATGTACTTTTATCCTTCGGTCGCCCCGCATTATTGCTAAGTGGCGGCGCTTCCTTAGGAGTCTTCCATATCGGTGTTGTAAAGGCCCTGTGGGAGCATGGCTTATTGCCAGATGTCGTAACTGGCTCAAGCGCCGGTTCTATCATTGCTGCCGCCTTAGGGACGCATACCGATGACGAACTACCTTCCTTGTTTGACCCTAATACCCATAATATGAAAGCCTGGAAGTGGATGGGCCTATTGAATGGTATTAAAGGCAAAGGCTTTATGGATCAGCGTCAGCTGCAAGACTATATTCGTAGTTATGTAGGTGAATACACGATGCAAGAGGCCTACGAGAAGACGGGGCGGAGTATTAATATCACTGTTTCGCCTGTCCAGGCTCATCAAAAGGCTAGATTATTGTCAGGTTACACATCTCCATACATGCTAACGTGGAGTGCATCGTTAGCGTCTTGCGCAGTTCCAGGAATTTTCCCCCCGGTTAAACTGCTTAAGAAAGATGAACATGGACACAACGTACCGTATATGCCCCGCTTACGCTGGGTTGATGGCAGCATGGTTAGCGACTTGCCAATCGAGCGCCTAATGCACCTCTACGATGTTAATTATTCTATCGTAAGTCAAACCAATCCTCATGTAGTGCCTTTGCTGGAACGAACAAAAGGGCTGTCTAGTAATCGTTTCTTAAAATTACCCCTAGCGCTTGTTAAAGCCGAAGCAAAATTTCATGGCCAGGCAGTGAGTGACTATATAAGAACTCATACCAAATCTGAGATGCTTCGACAAGTTTCTGGTCATGCTTATTCTATGATGTCTCAGAATTATTATGGCGACGTCACTGTTGCTCCAAATTACAAGCTTGGGCACTATATGAAGCTGCTTAGCAATCCCGATACGAAATTCATGAAGGAGTTAATGCTTCAGGGTGAGCGCGCGACATGGCCTAAATTAGCGATGATTCGTACACATTCCAAAATAAGCAAGACACTCGAGAGCTGCATTTCCCGCTTAAAGACTGATGTTAGAACGCATCGTGGGAGCCTTAGTTTAATTGATGATCATAAGGCAATCCGTTAGCGAGTGTAAGGACTTGCTTTTGGCGAGCCCTGTCTTTAAGCTTTGCGTTTGCTACCAAGCTAAACTTCGCAACTACGCTAAGCTGACGTCATGTATCAGGACTTTTTTGGTCTTAAAGAACTACCTTTTTCTATAGCGCCTGATCCCAGGTATCTATATATGAGTGAACGTCATAGAGAGGCGCTTGCTCATCTTTTATATGGTGTATCCGGGCAGGGCGGTTTTGTTGTTCTTACAGGTGAAGTTGGAACAGGAAAGACGACAATTTGCCGTTGTTTTTTAAATCAGATTCCAAAAAATACCGACGTAGCATTCATCATAAATCCGAAGCTCTCGGCACGTGAGCTTATGGCATCAATATGTGATGAGCTTGGAATAGCGTACCCCGATTCAGCATCAATTAAAGTCTTAAATGACCTAATTAACAGCTACCTGCTTGATGCACACGCTAACAATCGCCACACCGTACTCATTATCGATGAAGCTCAAAACCTTAGAGTTGATGTACTAGAGCAGCTGCGCTTGCTTACTAACCTTGAAACATCTGAAAAGAAATTACTTCAGATAATTTTGCTTGGGCAACCCGAATTAAGGGAAGTGCTAGCTCAGAATGATTTAAGGCAGCTCGCTCAAAGAATCACTGCAAGATACCACCTGTGTGAGCTGAGTAAAGTTGAAGTTGGTGCTTATGTTAATTGTAGATTATCGGTTGCGGGGCGACGCGGGCGTTTATTTAATCAAAAAGCAATAAAAACTCTTTTTAACTTGAGTGGTGGCGTACCGCGATTAATTAATCTTATTTGCGACCGCGCCTTGCTCGGTGCTTATGCAATGCAAGAGGATGTTATTGATGCAAAACATATTAAGAGCGCATACGCGGAAATACAGGGGCCAAAGTTTAAGCAGCCACTAAAACTAAGTTCGTCAATCAAAAGGGGGATAATTGCTGTCCTGCTAACAATAATTGCCAGTATTGGAGTATTTGCTTTGGACAAGCGATACGACAACAGAATAGCTGAGCTGGAAAGTATAATCTCTTCTTCCAAAACAGAGCCCGAGCTGCACCCAGCCTCAGTAAAACAAATCACTCCTGAAGAGGGCGACGACTCCAAGGCTATATCAGAAAGCGGTACTTCAGCAGAAGAAGTGGCAGATTTACAGCAATTTTCAACTACGGAAAAAAGCCCCGCTAAGGCTCCTTATGCTGATAACTCATCAATACAGATCCCGATCATTAACGACCTATCTTCTCTCAAAACCCAGAAAGATGATCGATATCATGCATATCGCATGATTTTAGAGCGTTGGGGAATCGACTATCCTTTAGCCCCCTTTATGCTGGCCTGTGATTACGCCGAAATGTACGGTCTTAAGTGCTTGCATAAAAATGGTAATTGGCGCTCGTTACTAAAGTTAGACCGACCCGCGGTGTTAACCCTAGTCAATGACTATGGCGAGTCGCTATATATCGCAATACTGGGGGTTGAAGGTAGTGATGCCTTGGTTTCACATAAGAATGAGAAGTATTGGGTTTCTCTTGACGAAGTTGATCGCTACTGGTTTGGGGAGTACTCAATTGTTTGGAAGGTTCCTCCTTACAAATCGAATCTCGTAATGCCAGGACAGAAAAAAGAAGAGGCATGGTTGAGGAAAAGCTTGTCTCGACTCAGTCAGTATAAAGCCAATAAAAGCGAACCAATTGAAGACCAGATTAAGCGCTTTCAAGCCAGCTCAGGCCTTGTGCCTGACGGCATCGCGGGCAGCATGACGCTGATTCATATAAATTCGCGCCTTAACTTAGGCGTCCCTCGACTTATGGGGGCGAATTAGCATGTCATACATTTTAGACGCCTTGAAAAGGTCAGAACAGGATAGGCATCAAGAGAAGGTTTCTTCGATTAATAACGATATGATGGTAATGCCAAGGAATATGTCGCGACAGCCTCTTTGGCCTTACCTCCTAATATTTGTCCTTTTACTTAATGCAGGTGCGTTGATATTTTATTTTCTAGGCAGCAATTCTACTGATGAGAGTGGAAGCTCTGAAAATAGCCTGTTAACTGACAATAAAGCACTCTCCTCGACTGAGCCGGACATTAAGGATACTGGCCGTAAAACCAAGGCACTTCCATCCCATCTCATTGATAAAGCACCCATTCAAGCAAAGCCTCTTCCTATTCTAAAGGATGACTTTTCCGATAAACGCTCTGCTAAGGAGGATAAAGAGCCAGTCGAAGCTGACGATGTTATCCGACCTAAAGCGGGTGTTAAGCGCATCAGCCCGCCGCTTGCCGAGCCTTATTCCGAAGCAGCCCCGGTTTCTAAAGCTGTCGAGGAAAAAATATTGCCGACAAGTGTGAACGACGAGAGCGATAGAAGCAAACAAATTAGTAGTGCACCAAATGCATTTTCAGACCTTCCTCTACTAAGTGAAATGAATATTAGCTTTCAAAGGGGGGTTCCGACAATAGAATTTAGCAGTCATATCTACTCTTCAGAACCGAGCGCACGAAGAGCCATGATTAATAATTTGTACTTAAGGGAAGGGGATGGTTTCTCTGGCTTAGTCATTAGAGAAATTGGAGAGTTTTATCTTGCGCTAGACAAGCAAGGAACCATCTTCAAAATACCGGTATTGCGCGACTGGCAAGCGCCATAGAACGTTAGCGCCGCAATATGGCTAGCCATCGCCAGACATTCAATACACTTGCTAGAGTTGCCGCGACGTAAGTCATTGCAGCAGCTTTAAGAATCTTACGGCAAGGCTCGATTTGATCATCTTGCAGATAGTTACCTTCGGTAATTATCGGAAGTGCCTTGTTAAAACTTGCATCCCACTCCATAGGCAATATTACTAATTGAAGTGCCACTGAAATAAAAACAGCACAAAGCCCGCATAGTAAGCTAATAATTCCGAGTTGTGGTACCTTAAAAATAACAACAAGAACCGGAATAATCCCAAGCATTGCGATCGCAGCCTTTTCTATCAATAATGCTATCGGGGTGTACCGCTCTCTTAGTCTGACTATCTTTTCATTCCTATGATACTGAAGCGCATGGCCAAATTCATGGCATGCGATAGCGACTGCGCTAATAGAGCGCCCATCGTAGATGTATTTGGATAGCCTAATCGTAGACTCATGTGGAGAGAAATGATCTTGCCCGTCAGGGCATTCTTCAACCTTAAGGTCTACTAGCTCGAATCTTTTAGATAAGTGTTTTACTAACTCAGCACCGGTACCAGGAATATCAGGTAAATCTTGAGCATATTTTTTTATGGTGTATTTAACCCATATACCTGGCGTAATGAGTACAAATAGAATGAGGGCAATTAAAATATAAATCATAAGGCGAGTGTAGCTTGTTGCTAAACCAAAAAAAAGCCCGCTTAATCGCGAGCTTTATAAGGCAACCTGAGCTTTGTTAGGACAAAGCCTTAACCGTTTAGCCTCTTTTCAATTTCAATATACTTAATAACAGCATCTTCAGGAAACATGAGCTCGCTTCCTTGTTTAACGCTTTTAATTAAGCTCTCGCGGGCATAGCGTTTCACCGTAACTTCGGTTTTTCCCATCATTGCGCTTGCTTCAGCGAGTGTTAGTAACTTTTCTCCGCCTGACATACTTTGCTCCAAATAATATTAGTCGTAAAAAATCGAATATGTGAATTAGAGTATAGTTAATGCAAATAATATTTCCTGAATTGTTTGTAGCATTAAGTTAATTTTATGTTTCGAGCATTTAACTGAGGAGCGCGGCAATGCTTGCAAATATAGTCATAATAAACAGGAACCACTTTAGCGTATTCTGACTGACATTAATTGTGATCTTCACAGCCAGGTAAGCACCTGCAACAGAACCGACCGCGAGCAAGAGGCCTGGCGCCCACCATACTTGGTCCCGCCATACAAAAAGACCGAGAGCAACTAGAGTAAAACCGAGTGTGCACACCACCTTTAGCGCGTTGGTTCGAGCCAGATCGTAACGGAGGCCTCCAGCAATCGCAGCAATTAAAATAAAACCAACGCCCGCTTGGACGAACCCACCGTAAAACCCGGCTATAAAAAGCATTGGTATAGATTGCTTTTGCTCCATTACTGAAAAAGCCTTGGTGCCTTCAGTTACCGCAATAGCGGAGGGCTTAAATAAGATTATGCCGGCCATGATAATCATCGCGCCGAGCAAGGTTGGTTTCAGGTAGTCAGCAGGCATATAAGAGGCGAATGCAGCACCAACAAGCCCGCCAAGCATGGTGACAAGCAGAATAGATTTGATATCGGGAATATCAAGCTTTCCGTGCTTGGCAAAACCTCTGTATGCAGTAAACGATTGAAGTACGACACTGACTCGATTAGTCGCATTTGCAATGTCGGGAGGAATCCCCATTACCATTAATGCTGGAATTGTAAGATTGGAGCCTCCACCAGCCATGGTGTTTATAATGCCTGCGAGAAACCCTGTTATGATTAATACCAATATATAGAGTAAGTCGAGTTCATACATGGCGTTTTCCCTAAAGGCTTGGTGTGACAAAAAATAAAGCTGGGCATGGTACTGTAAATTTTTGCATAATGCACCGCTGTATATGAACTTAAGAAGACCGAAAAACACTTAGCCAAGATGAACCAAAGCAACTATCAAGCTGATGTGCAATCATCGGTAGAACACTGCCTGCGGCAGGCAGAACATCACCTTAAGAAAAGCTTCGTTTATCACAACCTTTGCTTTCTTCTAAAGGGGCAAGCTGCCGGCCAGTTTGTCGTCACACAAAACGCTTTTAAGACTTATCGATACAAGCTTCGATTTAATCAGGCGCTCTTAAATCAAAACCAACAAGCCTTTATCGAAGAGGTTGTACCTCACGAATGTGCACACCTCATCGTCTATCAGTATTTTGGTCGCTATCATGAAGGCAAGAAGGTAATGCCGCATGGACGACAGTGGAAGCAGGTTATGTCAGAAGTATTTAATGTTGAGCCAAAGGTAAGGCATAACTTCTCAAGCGCGAAAAGGGCACGACGAACCTTTGCATATATTTGTGCATGTCACGATCGAATTCATGATTTGAGCGCAATTCGACACAATAGAATCGTAAGAAGTGATGCAAGATATGTATGCAAAAGCTGTAAGGAAAGCTTGAGAATTAAATAGGCCAAAGTGAATGAGGCCAGGCAGTTCTTATTTAAGAGGAGCTTGTCGTTAGCGAGCGATCTGACGCCAGTTAACGACAAGGCGACTAAAGAATTTACTTCTCTAGATATTGAAGCTTGTTAGGAACACCGTCCCACTCTTTAGCATCTGGAAGCGGGTCTTTTTGCTCGGTAATGCAGGGCCAAGTCTGACATAGCTCGGCGTTTAGCTCGATATACTGCGTCTGGTCGGCAGGCAATTCGTCCTCAGAAAAGATTGCATCAGCTGGGCATTCTGGCTCACAAAGTGCGCAATCGATACATTCGTCAGGATCGATTACCAGAAAGTTAGGGCCTTCATAGAAGCAGTCTACAGGACAAACTTCCACACAATCTGTGTACTTACACTTAACACAGTTATCGGTTACAACAAATGTCATATTGCTATTCCAGTGTTTGGTCTCATTAAAATTATGCGGTGTATTCTAATGTCAGATGTGACAGGGTTCAAGCTTAAACGCCTGTCATAGCGCAAATGTTACGATTATTGACTTAAAACACAAGTAAGTTAGCGCAAGAGACAAGGCATCATATAACTTAGTTGATCAATCTTCGTAGCTCATAAAGCTTATCCAATGCTTGCCTAGGGCTAAGCTCATCAGGGTCCAGGTTAGCAAATGCTTTCTCAATCAATGAAGGCTCTTGTGCAAACATATCACTTTGAAATGCATTTTGTTCTGAAATAGAGTCAGTAGCTTGTGTTGCAATATTGCTTGCAGTTATGGGCTCAGACGGCTCGCTTGTTTCCGTAGACTCCAAAGAACTTAGCTTTTCCTTCGCCTTCCCAATAACACTATCCGGAACACCTGCGAGCTGCGCGACCTGCAAACCGTAGCTTTGGCTTGCGGCGCCTTCAAGAACATTATGTAGAAAGATAATTCTATCTTCGTGCTCAGTAGCGCTCAGGTGAACGTTGACAACACTCTCGTGCTCTTCAGCAAGCTGCGTCATTTCGAAATAGTGAGTTGCGAACAAACTATAAGCTTGGATATTTTTAGCCAAATGCTCTGCACTAGACCATGCAAGCGACAAACCGTCGAAAGTGCTGGTACCTCTTCCTACTTCATCCATCAAGACCAGACTGTTTTCTGTAGCGTTATTCAAGATGTTCGCAGTCTCGGTCATCTCAACCATAAAAGTGGAGCGACCGCCTGCCGTATCGTCAGAACTTCCCATTCGTGTGAATATTTGGTCGATTTCACCTATTGAGGCTTTACCTGCTGGAACAAAACTTCCTGTACCTGCTAGCAATATAATCAGAGCAGCCTGGCGCATATAGGTAGACTTCCCCCCCATATTGGGCCCGGTAATCATAAGCATTTTTCGCTTTGGATCTAATATCAGATCGTTTGGCACAAAAGGCGCTGTACTGAGCTGTTCAACAATAAGGTGTCGGCCTTCTTCAATTAACAGGGTGTTACCCTGATTAAATTCCGGCCTATTGAGATTTAAAGTGTGAGCTCTTTCAGCAAAATTGCTAAGCACGTCGAGCTCAGAAAGCCCTTTTGCACACCTCTGAAGCGCGTCAATCGCCTCATTTAATTCATCAAGTAGGCTTTCGTAAAGGGCTTTCTCGCGCGATAAAGCGCGACTTTTACTGCTCAGCGCTTTATCCTCAAAAGCTTTCAGCTCTGGCGTTATAAAGCGCTCTGCATTTTTTAGCGTTTGACGCCTTATATATGCATCGGGCGCTTTATCTGACTGAGCTTTTGAAATCTCGATAAAGTAACCATGAACTCTATTGTAACCAACCTTCAAGGTCGAAAGCCCGGTTGCCTCCCGCTCCTGAGTCTCTAGATCGATTAAAAATTGACCGGCATTTTCACTGATATTGCGTAAGTCATCTAGCTCTGCGTCAAAACCATCTTTTATCACGCCGCCATCTCTAATAACGACGGGAGGGTTATCGATAATTGCTCGCTCTAATAACTCAGCTAAAGAGGGGTGTTCGGATATATCTTTAGCTACTTCACCAAGACTTGGGCAATCAACTGACCTTAAATCTGCCTGTATGGCGGGTAGTAGTATTAAAGTGTCTCTAAGTCGTGATAGGTCACGAGGGCGTGCAGATCTAAGCGCAATCCTGGCGAGTATACGCTGTACATCTCCGACTTGTTTTAAATTCGTTTGAATGGCGTCGTAGTTATAGGATTGCTCAAGTGAAGACACGCAATCTAGACGGGCATTCACAATTTCCCGGTCTCTTAAAGGGTGGTGGAGCCAGCGCCTAAGCAAGCGGCTACCCATTGCAGTTTTACAGGCATCCATTGCCCACGCCAAGGTGTGATTACTTTCGCCAGCAAGGTTGGTGTCAATTTCTAGGTTCTTGCGACTGGCTGCATCGAGTAGAATGTATTGACTACGCTCTTCTTTATTGATGGTGACAATATGAGGCAGCTCATTACGCTGAGTATCCTTTGCATACTGCAGCAGACAACCCGCCGCGCAGATAGCTAATTGCATCGAATCGATACCAAAGCCGCTTAAGTCTTTCGTTTTAAATTGAGTAGTCAATAAGCTTTTTGCGGAATCAAGATCATAAAGCCATGGAGCTTGGCGTCTAAGACCAGTTAAGTTCTCAAAAGCTCCTTCATATGGAAACTCTTCACTTATTAAAACTTCCGACGGTCTAATACGCTGCAACTCGCTTATTAGGTCGGGCAAGCCTCGAACTTGCGACACAGAAAAGCGTCCGCCACTCAGGTCTAGGTAGGCTAGACCAAAGGCTTCCTCATCACCAAAGGAAATTGAGCAGAGCAAATTGTCACGCCGCTCTTCTAGAAATGCCTCGTCAGTCAGCGTGCCGGGAGTGACAATTCTCATTACCTTACGCTCAACCGGCCCCTTGCTTGTTGCCGGGTCACCTGTTTGCTCGCAGACAGCAACCGACAAACCAGATCGAACAAGCTTTGCAATATAATTCTCAGCGGAGTGATAGGGGATACCCGCCATTGGAATAGGGTTGCCACCACTCTTACCGCGTGCCGTTAAAGTGATATCTAGCAATTGAGCCGCTTTTTTTGCGTCATCGTAGAACATCTCATAAAAATCGCCCATTCGATAAAAGACAAGCTCATTAGGGTGGTCCTTTTTAATGCGAAAATATTGCTGCATCATCGGAGTATGTTTAGATTCACTGTTTTTAGCTAACTCAGGACTTTTTGACATAATTCGGGAGAAGTTCTTTTTAATTGGTTGTATATGGACTTACCTAAAGCAAAGCATTAGACGCACAACTTGTTTTAACCTTAGAGGGGGTTCCAGCTGTAGCCGCGATATATAGATGCGACTTTATTGTCGACAGAATTCTAACAAATCACGTCTCTGTCTTACCAGAAAAAACGTAATCGAAAAATCATGTCAAACACTAGGTTTTATTCATTTTTAAGCTAACTCCGAATTATTTGTTCTTAGACATAAGCTAAAGAATCCCTCTTTTATTCTTCGTTAGATTAGCAGCAGGTACACCTAAATCATGTGTTTTTAGTTGTACGAAAAGCGACTCAGTTATCATATCTAAGCATACATGTGTGTTCCATTTATCATTTTCGTCTTTGGTGCACGTTAGTACTCTTGTTATAAAACACTTCTATTGTAAGATCACTTCGATATTTCAATAACCTTAAAATAAAAATGTAAATATTATTTATATCTGTTATTAATCAGATATTTATATCTCAGTGAAATCTAAAGCTCAGATAGCTGGAGCCCACTTAGGGTCGCGTCGAGTATCAAGATTTGTCTGTCTAATTATTACTAACGATAGATTAATCTGTTGCATTTTTATTATAGCGAACATTTGTCTGCTTTCGAGGTTTGAAATTGTATGTCAGAGAAAACTGAATTTTAGTTTTAGTGAATGCTGGGGGGCGTTTGCTATTGATCTGATTTAAATCGATATAGCCTTTTTATGTCTAGTGCATTATTAAGGTTTAAAGCAGGGAAATGGCATGACAAACAAAAATAAATTATCAACTCGCTTCTATTCAATAAAGAATATTTCTGTTCCTCAACTTATCGAAATGCATAAGTTATTTGTCCAGTATTACAATAACGCCGAGTTTGAAACGTTTGCGACAGATATGGGCAATAAAACGGGAGTTTTTATACTTGAGGATAAACTAAGCAAACGAATTATCGGTTTCTCAACATGGACCGAATTAGAGCTAGATCATGGTAATGAAAAAGCTATCGGTATATTCAGTGGTGATACCGTCGTTGATAAGGCGTATTGGGGAGATAAATCACTTCAAAAAGCTTTCGCAATAAAGTTATTTTCGACAAAACTCAAGAACCCTAGAAAGCATGTGTTCTGGCTACTAATTTCTAAGGGCTATAAAACCTACTTATTGATGACGAACAACTTTCACCAATTTTATCCCTGTCATCAACATCATAACCCGAAGCTAGAGAGTATTGTTGATGAATACTGTAACAAGCTTTATCCGAGCGCTTACTGTTCAAAAAGCCGCTTACTCGATTTTGGTGACGAATATCAAAACCTCAAGGAAGGTGTTGCCTGCATTACGCCAGAAATGAGAGATGAAAACCGTGATATCGACCACTTCGCAAAACTTAACCCAACGTGGGAGAAAGGTACTGAACTACCTTGCGCGGGCGAAGTAACTATAAGTATGTTACTCGATTTCATGCAGCGTAATATGATTCCTTTCAAGAAAAAACAGAGTCGGCAGAGTCTTCGTCAAAAAGCAGGTCAGGTCAGCAAAGAGCTGGGTGATGATTTGCGCCAAAGAGCTGATTCACAGAATTTGGAGCTATCTTAATGTCATTTCTCGGCTCGCTTGCTTCGAAAGGTTTGCATGTTGCGTCACACGCGCTATCCAACAAGGGTGGCGCAAGATTCCGCAGCGCTTGTCGTTCAGTAGAAGAGTCGCAATTATCGATTCTTCAGGGAATACTAGAAAGCGTTTCAGGAACTGAATCCGCAGCCAAGTATCACCTTAGGGAAAATAGCAGCCTCTCCGAGTTCCAAACATTGCCAATTAGCGATTATGATGTTTGGCACGAGCAAATAGAGCGCCAGCAAGCCGGCCGAGAAAATGTTTTAAGCAACATCAAGTGCGAGCGTTATCAGCCCACGAGTGGTTCCACCTCTAAAATGAAGTGGATTCCCTACAATCAAGCCTTCCTCGATGAATTAGATCAGGCAATTAGTCCCTGGATGGCAGACTTATACCGACAATTTCCTGAGATAAAGCAAGGCAAACATTATTGGTCTTTGTCATGGGTCCCGAGCGATCTAAGGAATAAACTTACGAGCAGCATTAACGATGACTTGCAACTTCTCCCTTGGTGGAAGCGTTTGTTTATGTCAGGGACAATGGCTGTTCCTGAAGCCATTTCACTTGCGAATACTTCTGAGGAATCCTCAATTGCAACGGCATGCTATTTAGTTGCTTGCCGGGACTTGTCGTTTATCTCGGTATGGAGCCCAACCTTTGCGCTAAGCCTGTTACAGTTAATCAAAGATAAGCAGCCTCTTATCGTTGAAGTACTAAACTCCGGTCAGTGGCCTGAGACTCTTTCTGGCTTATCACATCTATCCGCACCCAAAAACCCTGACGCCGCTAAGTCGTTAGATGCTTGGGATGGTGAGTTAAGTGCTAAAATGACAAGTATGCTTTGGCCCAAACTTGGTCTCATCAGTGCTTGGGACACCTCATCATCTAAAATTTGGGCGAACAAACTACGCGACTTGTTTCCCCATTGTCGTTTTCAAGGAAAGGGCCTTTGGGCCACTGAAGGCGTCATTAGCTTCCCGTTTCAGGGGAAATACCCATTAGCACTGACTAGTCACTTTTATGAGTTTGAGGACCTGGACACCAATCAAATACATACTAGCTGGCAGCTAACGGAGGGCCAGAATGTACGTCCCATTCTAAGTAGCTCTAATGGTTTACTTCGCTACGCGATGAATGACCAGCTGAAGGTAACCGGCTTTTTAGATCAATGCCCTTGCTTTGAATTCATTGGACGCCTTAGTGGTGTTGATATGGTGGGTGAGAAACTGTCGCCAGAGCTGGCAGTTAATATTATTAATGAGTTTTCCATGCATGACGCTATTTTGCCAATAAGCTTACTCGCGCTCCCTTCTTATTCTGAAGCAAACTTACCTCGCTATGCTTTGTTATGCGAAAACCAGGCTACATATAACAGACTTAACACTTGCGAGCAGAAAAACCTACAGGTCGAACTTGATCGCGAACTAGAAGAATTTTTGCTCCAGAACTTTCACTATAAACTTGCTCGCGAACTTGGTCAGCTCGATCATGCGCACGTTTTGCTCATGGAAGATGCCATGCAGGTTTATACCTCGCATAAGATAGCGCGTGGCATGGTGGCTGGTAACGTTAAAATTGAACCTCTGGTACTTTGGCAAAACGAACTATTCTCTCCTCAATGCTCGAGCGCAAGCAATGAACAGCAAAACAGAGTCGAGGCCGTAAGCTAATGAGCCAGCGCTACGAAATTCGCCCCGCCGAAGATGGTGATTCAGCTGCACTACTACGCCTGATTGATCAAACGCCACAGGAAGGAGAAGTGCACCTGAATTTTGAGCGCGCACCTAACTTTTTTCATGCAACAAAGGTGACCACAACAGATCCGGATGTTTGGGTCATGATTGATCATAAAACAGAGACCTTGTTGGCCTCATTCAGTATTGGTAAGCGCGAAGTTTATGTCGACGGCGAAAAAAGATTAACCCGTTACGGCAATGATCTACGTATTCACCAGGATTATCGTGGCGGAAGGACACTGTTACGTTTATTCAAAAAGTATCGAGAACTGATGCAGGATGAGTGGATGCAGACTGTGATATTGGACGAGAATAAAGCCTCTATCAACTCAGTCGGAAGTGGCCGTCTAAGTTTGCCGACTTATCACCAGGCCGGACAATTTCGTACTTATATGGTAGATCTGTATAAGAAGCAGCATAAAGCCACAACACTTTTAGTGCGACGAGCTAGCAATGCCGATAAAGCTCAGATGCAGTCTTTTTTCGATAAGCATGCGCCATCAAAGCAATTTTACCCTGTCTATGACTTTTCAAAAATTGGCACCAAAGACAATTACTATCGCGGGGTCGATATCGAAAATTATTTCCTCGCTTATGATGACGATGAACTTATCGGTATGTGCGCCGTATGGAACCAAAAAGATTTTAAACAAACGCGCTTTGTATCCTACCAAGGCAAGATGAAAGCCCTCAGGCACATCAATAATATTAAGAGTAAATTCTTTGGCGGCCTCCAGCTACCAAGTCCTGGAAGTTTAGCGAGCTACCTTAGCCTTCACACGGTTCTTTGTGCCGACAACCGGATTGATATCTTTCAAGATTTGCTGAGCTGCATCCTTAAAACCTATCACGCAAGTGATTATGAGGCGCTTATCTTTGGTTTTGATACGCGCGACCCTTTACACGAAGTTGCAAAAAACTTGAAGGCATATCAGCTTTTAAGTAATCACTATCTCGCTAGTTATGGCGATGACCCGAGCAAAGAAATGAAGCAACAGGGCTTGTTTTATCTCGAACCAACACGTCTATAATTAGCAGTAAGTTATGATGCAGTATCTAAAAAAATATCGTTCCGTCTTCCTCGCGCTTATCGTCGCGCTTGGCCTGATTTCTTGGCTCTACGATAACGCACCCGAGCCTGAGCAAAGTACTCAACAGAACCTGGCGCCAAGAGTTCCTTACACAGAGGTAATCGAAAGCAGCCAAGCGATTCCAATCTATAGTCGCGGTAGAGTATCTGCCTCAGAAGTTCGTCAGATTACCAATCAGGTACCCGGCCTGGTCAAACGTGTCAGCAAAGAGCTTAGTATAGGCGCAAGGGTCAAGCAGGGCGACATTCTCATTGAACTTGAACAACAGCCTTTTGTACTCGATATCGCACAAAAACAAGCTGAACTTGACCGAACTAAACTTGAATTAGTCAGAGTTAAAGCAAAGGCGGCTGTCGCACAAAAAGGCCTAAAACGAAACGCAACTGACTATGCGCGTCATATACCACAGGTGCGCCATGCCAGCAGTCAAGTTTCGGCCGCGGAAGCCGCCTTAGCTTATGCAAAACAACAACTCAAGAAGACTGTAATCAGAGCACCAATAGATGGCAAAGTCATTAAACTGAGTATTACTGAAGGCGAGTACATACTGGCTACCTCAAATGTTGCAACAATCTATGGGACTGACGAAGTTGAAGTCCGACTCCCGTTAAATGACCAGCAAATTGAAATTCTCGGTCTAAATCATAAAGGCTACTTGGGCAAAACAAGTAAACCTATTGCTAGCTTGAACAGCTATCAAAACCCGACAAAACAATGGCAAGGACTTATCGACCGAATTGAAGGGGAGCGCGATAGAAATCAGCTTCTTTATGTTATTGCGCAAGTTTCAAGCAATAACGCTTCAAACAAATCTAGCAAGAGCTTACTACCAGGCTCCTTTGTTGAAGCAAGGATCGAAGGGCAAGTAATCAATAATTTAAAGCTAATTCCTCGTAGTGCTGAACCTGCCAACAACACTGTTTGGACGATTGATAACGATATGCGCTTACACAGAAAAAATATCGAACTAGTGTATCGTGGCAAAGAGCTATCCTTCGTAAAGGCGGGATTAAATGCAAACGAACGTATCGTTACCGGTTCATTTCATTTAATGGCAGAAGGTATGAAAGTTGAGCCTTACCTAGCCAATGATCTCGCGCTTATTGAGCACCCTGTAGCGAGTACAATTCAATGAAAGGTGCGATCGCATGGTTTGCACATAATCCGGTTGCCGCCAACTTGCTTATGTTTACCGTGTTTGCCTTGGGTTATATCAGCCTGCCCGATATTCGCAAAGAGCTGATCCCAAATGTGTCCCTTGAACGTATTGGGATAGATACGAGCCTGCCTGGTGCGTCAGTTGAAACCATAGAATCTAGCATCTGCAAGCCAATCGAAAACCAGATTTATGATATTGAGGGCACACTTGAGCTTAGCGCTATTGCGCATGAGGGTTTTTGCTCAATGACTCTTGACGTAGCAGACGGCTACCTCACGAAAGATATACTAGATACAGTTAAAAGCCGTCTCGAAAACTATGATGCCTTACCAGACGAGGCAGAAGAGCCAACCGTCAAGGAATTGATTGTACGTAATCGCGTTAGTAAATTAATTCTCAGTGGCACCGCGGACTACGCTAGCATGAGCAAGATGGCGCGAAGCATACGCAGTGAAATCCTCGAAAACGATAACATCAGCATCATCGACCTAGAAGACGTTAAAGACTCTGAAATACAAGTCTATATCCCGGCACATAACTTAGAGCAATATCAAGTTAGCTTCGAAGAGATCAGTCGTCTAATTAGGCAACAATCAAATCAGTTACCAGGTGGCGTATTAAAAACCCATGACGGTGACGTACTAATCACCAGTGATGCTAAAAAAAGTGATGCAGAGGGTTATCGAAATATCATTATTGCCTCGAATGCTGACGGTGCCGAGGTAAGACTAGGCGATATTGCGAGCATCATCGACAACCGAAATAGCCCGCAAAGTCAGGCATCCTTTGACCACCGTGCAGCGGTTTCTCTCGATGTCTATCGTGTTGGCAATCAGAGTATTGTTACCATTGCCGAGGCAATTAAAGGCTATATAAAGCAAAAGCAACTGCCTGACAACATGCACTTATACGTTTGGCAGGACGAAGCAAAAAACTTTAAAAGCCGCATTGATTTATTGCTGGAAAATGCATTCAGCGGCCTCTTGCTACTCTTTGCGCTCTTGGTTCTGTTTCTTAATTTACGTCTCTCATTTTGGGTCAGCCTGGGAATACCATTTTCGTTTTTTGGCAGTCTGTTATTAATGCCCTCACTGGATGTATCCATCAATATTGTGTCACTGTTTGCTTTCATACTAGTGCTGGGCATTGTGGTCGATGACGCAGTGATCGTTGGGGAGTCAATTCATAGCCAGAATCAGGCAGGAAAATATGGTAGTGAAGGCGCGCTTGCTGGTGTCTATGACGTATATAAACCGATACTTTTTGCAGTCACTACAACCATTGTAGCCTTTTTGCCTTTACTGTTCTTACCAGGCCCCGAGGGTCAGTTAATGCAGGCGATACCTATTATAGTTATTTGTATTCTAGTGTTTTCGCTCTTGGAATCGATCTTTATTCTACCTGCGCACTTATCCCGTAAGGCATCAACATCAAGCGACGAAAAGAAAGACAGTCTGTTAAGTAAAATACAAAAGCAATTCAGCCAACACCTCGATAAATTAAACCAAGGTTTATATCAACCTTTATTAGTGATGGCTCTAAAACATAAAGAACTGGTTATCGTTAGTTTTAGCTTAATGTTTATCATCTTTATGGTCTTACTATCGACTGGTTGGATGAGAGTGGCGTTGGGCGTCGCGATTGATGCAGAGGTTGTTAATGCCTCAGTTGCTTTTCCGGAGGGCGCTTCACGCAAAAAAACTGAAGCTGCAGTGAATAAAATGTTGAAGGCAGCGGAAGATTTGCGTATTGAGCTAAACGAGTCTTCTTCGCCCAGTATTAGTGAACCTGTAATCTTGCACGTTTATTCGGTTATCGGCCCAACGCTTAAGATATCGAATCAGGAAAACAAACAAAACCTTGATCATACCGCCCAAGTAACGCTAGAACTGTCTGACTCAAAAACGAGAGAGCGTAGCGGTCAGGAAGTCTTAAACCGTTGGCGCGAGTTGATTGGCCGTATTGATGGAGCAAGCAAGCTTAGTTTTAGTTCTAGCCTAAGCCCCTCAAAGCCTGATATCAATATTGAGCTTTCCGGTTATGATCGCTTACAGCTTGAAACTGCTGCGAAACAGTTAAAGGATAAACTGAGTCATTACAGCGGAACTTATGACTTGGCAGACTCCCTTAATGAAAAGAAAAAACAGGCGCAGATCACCTTAAAGGATAACGCTATTTCACTTGGACTAACGCTTGAGCAGGTTATCAGGCAAGTCAATAGGGCGTATCAGGGTGAAGTGGTGCAAACGATCCAAACGCAAGATGATGAAGTCGATGTCTGGCTAGGCTTGCCTGAAGAAGAACGAGCTTCGATGTGGTACCTGGAGCACCTGCCAATTTTGATAGCAGATGGCAGCTATATAGACTTGTCAATAATTGCTGATATTCACTTCCGACAGGCACCGAATAATATTCGCCGCTATGAGCGCAAGCGAGTGGTGACCGTGAGCGCATACGTCAATACAGAACATAACTCGGTTTACAATATTCAAAAGGACCTTAAAGAACACTACCTCGACACGCTAGTCGCGCAATATCCAGATATGAAGTGGGGAACCGCAGGTAAACAAAAAAGTATTGTGGCGTTTTTAGATATTCTGTTTAACGGTTATCTAATCGCTATCTTCGTAATGTATTTGATGATGGCGGTTTTATTCTCGTCTTACAGTCAGCCCTTATTGGTTTTGTTTGCAATCCCTTTTGGAATTCTAGGCTCACTTTTCGGTCATATGTTATTAAATCTGGAATTAACGCTTTGGTCATTCATAGGTATGGTGGCGGTCAGCGGTATTGTCGTCAATGACAACCTGGTCTTGATGGACTGTATTAATGAGCTGCGCAAGAAGGGCGTGAATATCTTTAGTGCAGTATGCGAAGCTGGCAAGAAACGCTTCAGGCCAATACTCTTAACGTCAATTACAACGTTTGCAGGCTTAACACCTTTGATCCTGGAAACCAGCATTCAGGCTAAGTTTTTAATACCCATGGCCGTATCGCTGGCCTTTGGGGTTATTTTTGCAACACTGATCAGCTTGCTTTTAGTGCCCGCAAGCTACCTATTACTGGATCAATATATCAAGAGCCTAAGCACCGCTAGCAAACAGGTAACGAATAATGCGCTCGACTCCGAGAGCGTTGAAGACGCCTATCAACGCGGTTTTGAGCAGGGCAGTCGAGCGAAGAAGAAATCACAGAGCCCATATAATGATGAGGTATTAACTTCAAGCTGGGAAGCAGGTTGGCTTGATGCGAAAAATACCCTTAACGTTCTCAAGACGGATCAGGCATCATGAGTATATTTCAACGTCACCCGAAAGATCATGTTGCCTTATGGTTTGAACAAAGGCGCAAGCTAGGCGTAAGTGATGACATATATTGGGGGCGATATACGCCTCACACCTCAGAGCAAGAAGAAGCGCTAAAAGTAGATATCTTCCAGCACGCCAATGGTGACGGCATGAGCATAATGAAGCACATGCTGAACGATCTCGGTTTCACCAGTGTGAAGATCCCTAAGTGTAGAGAAACCGGTGAACCTGACACTCAAGAATTGAAAGCGATCAAAGCAAAAGTTCAACCTTACCCTAAAAGGGTCAAATGGCGTTTTTGGAAAGCGGATAATCAAGTAAGCCAAAATTCGGTAGACACTCTATTTTTTGATCGTTATGAAACCGCAGCTATCGAACAACGAGCAAAATCTCTCGATATCCCTTTAACAACCTTTATACTATGGGCGCTAAACCGCTCGGCTGCCAAGCATTTACTTGCAGATTCAAAAAACTGCAATCAAAGCTATTCGTGGTTTTATCCCGTTAATTTAAGGGGGGCAGCTAATTTTGGAACCGACTCAGACTATGCAAATTTCTCCAGTGGATTTTATATCCCTCTCGAAGCGGATATTTCACCTACCCAGTTAAACGACAGAATTCGCGAGCGGCTAAAGTCACGCGAGCATTGGCTGCACTGGCAACAAGCCAAGATAGCTAAATATCTACCTGGCTTTATGATTAGATTTTTATATCGCTACCTCAGCAATAAATCCTTTTACGCTGGCAATTTCTCCGCAATGGGGAACTGGTTAGATGAAGATATCTCTGCCTTACCGAGCAAACAGGCAGAAGCGGTTTCAGCATTACAAAAAGAACGCTGGTTTTGCTGTGCACCAGGAACAAAGAACTATCCGATATCAAGCTGCGTCATGAAGTGGAATGGTCAGCTCGGTTTAACGCTTAAGCTTCATTCTTCGATCGTAAAGGATGACAAGGTTTCGCTTGAAACGCTTTGTGATTGGGGTAATGAGCTTTTTGAAGATAATCTCTTCGACATCAATAGCGCTGTAGGTCGCAATCAAATTGTTTCTTATAAATACACCGACCATTGCCAAGGTATTTAACATTATAATATCCGTATTACCAATGCGGTTTGTAAGACGAAGTCATTAGATTCACTAGTTCACAAAATCTTGAAGCTGGCTAAATTTACGTCAGCTTATTTTACACATCGATCAATCAATACTAGAAAACATCAATAAAAACAAAAAGATAAACTTCTGGCGCATCTATTGCTTTCCTATAGTTATTATTCATTAAATTAGGCTGTATTATGAAAAATTTAACAAAGTTGTTCGGTTCAATCTGTTTAACTACTGCTGTATCTATGAGTGCTCAAGCTAATCTTATAGAAAATGGCAGCTTCGAAGATATTGGTAACGAAGCAGCACTTGGCGGGTATGGAAGCGCAGCTACGTGGCAGATTTATTCTAGCATTCCAAATTGGGACGCCAGCCAGAATGTTGAAATATGGTCTAACAATTTTATCGTACCTGCCGATGATGGAATTAGAGTATTAGAACTTAATGCGCACCCTGGAGACGCTAATGGTCAGTTCTCTATCTTCCAAGACTTCGCGACGACAGCAGGTCAGGCCTACGAGTTAAGTTTTGCTGGTCGCCGCCGCCAAGCTAACTCTGATGAAGCTTTCTCAGTCAGTGTTGGTGACCTTTCAGATTCTGTTTATAACCAATCATGGGGTAACTGGAATCAGTATACTTATCAATTCACAGCTACTAGCTCGCTTTCTACCTTAACATTCACATCCTTAGATGGCGGAAGAGATACAACAGGTAATATTTTTGACGACGTTAAAGTTACTGCAGTTTCAGAACCTGGCACCATTGCTTTGTTTGCATTAGGTTTGGCAGGACTAGTTGCCACACGTAAAAAAATGAAATAACAATACCTTTGTAGTTTCTAAAAAGCCGCACTTAAATGCGGCTTTTTTTAATTCCGTTCTTTATTTCTTTGAAAATATCCAAGTCGCTTCTAAGCTTAGTTTAAACACTAACTTAACTGACGACTATGACAAAACCCATCGCATTTCTAATCCACTTTCTTATTAGTCTCGCTATCGTATCGATAGTTTACTTTTTTATCAGATTCCAAATTTATCCTGACTTCTACTTCAAAATACAGGGTATATCAGAAATCATTCTAATCCTGTTTGCTGTAGACGTGATACTAGGGCCACTACTTACTTTTGTCGTATATAAAAAAGGTAAGAAGAGTCTAAAGTTTGACCTGTCAGTGATTGCATTATTCCAAATAGCAGCGCTTGTATATGGGTTTCAGACCATCTACAAGGAAAGGCCTTTATCAGCATTACTTGTCAATAACTCATTTGAGATCCAAACCGCATCGAATTACGATATGACAGCTGTTGACCCTAATATTATCGATACTAGCTTGGCTTCAGCACCAAAGTTCCACGTTTTAACCGGTACAACCGAAGTTAGAATAGCGATCACTGTTCATGCATTTACCGGTGAAGGGGATACAGATTATCTACAGAACATGGATTATTATCATGAGCTAGGCGAGCAAAAAGAACGCATCAAGCAAGCAGCTCTTGAAGAAGTCTACCTTAAGAAGATTTATAAGGATCAAGAGTTTGATACAGGCAAATACTTCTATATCCGCATAATTGGGAAATCAGGCTTTGGTTTGGCAAAGCTCGACAAGAATACCTATGAAGTCCTTGAAATTTTTGCTTTGACAGATTTCGACATGAACACTTTGTGAACTGCAAATAATGCATTAAGGCGATAATCTAAGCTTTTATCACCTTAATGCGCAGCCCTAAGACTTTGCGCTGATGTGTTCAGCATCATCCTTGGAAAACGGATTAGTAATAGTCGAGCTAGAACCTTGAAGTACCGCCTCGGGGTGCCTTATTTCCATAATGCACTTTATGCGTTGTTCATCCTTCGTGTTAACATCCACTAAGATCAAGTGCTGACCTTCAATAATTTGTTCGTGAAACTTCTGGATCTTGTAGTGTTCAGTATTGAGCCCACCAACACCGCCAAACCACGCACCAAAGAACATGCTAAAGATCGCGATCACTAGCCATGCATTGAAGCTAAACTCCTCGATATAAGTAAAGGGGACTAAAAAAACAGCCCAATCATCCCACCGGACAATAAGCCTCGCTCTACAAAGCGCACGAAGTCGGTACGCTGAAGTGCACTCGCAGAGTGGAGATGATGACTATATAGACCCTCTTCATTAGTACTAATAATATGAAAGTTCCAGTCAGTAATACCATGCTCATGCAAATCTTTCGAAACTTGGTCGACACTGTCAATTGAAGGGCTAAGGTAATATAAACGTTTCATAGGACACCTCCGACTACAAATTAATGCTCTAATTTAAAAACGGAAAACCATATAACGATCTATCTTTATCATTAACTTAATTATAGCGCTAAAGATGCTGCTTTTTTGATCAGATATAGACCGTCTTATTCTATATAGATTTTTATTATCACTATTAAGTTTATGCAAGGTTAGTGCTTGTCCGCATATATGCCCTAGAATAGTTTTACTATTGAGACTTATCTATTCTTTGAGCGGAAACAAGCTGCTATCGCAGCATTCTTACAAAGTACATTATTTGGAATAATTAATATGACAGCAGGGGTGATTTTAACGGGTGGTGGTGCACGAGGCGCTTACCAGGCCGGTGTTCTTAAGGCAATTGCAGAACAGTTTCCTGGCTTTGACTATCCCTTTCCTGTCATTTGCGGCAGTTCCGCAGGAGCTTTAAACGCCGTGGGGCTAGGAGGAGGGGGTAAGATCTTCAGGCATAGTGTCGACAGTCTCGAAGATCTTTGGTTAAACCTTAGCTCTGATAAGGTATACAAATCCGACTATTGGAATCTTGCAAAAAACCTAGGCCAGTTTGTTAGAGGTTTCGTCAGCGGAGATGGCATTGATGTGCCAGGCTCCATGTTCAATAACGCCCCCTTAAGAGAGCTATTAAAAAAAGAAGCTGATTTCGGACAACTCACAACCAACATCAAGAAGCACGACATACAGGCAGTTAGTGTGACAAGTTGTGGTTATCGAAGCGGCCAAAGTGTTAGTTTTTTCCAAGGTGAAGACCACCTTACTGGTTGGCAATCAGGGAATAGGGTGGGCGTTAAAACAAAACTAACGCTTGATCACCTCATGGCTTCTTCTGCTATCCCGACCATATTTCCACCAGTCAAGATACATAGAGAGTACTTTGGCGATGGTGTTGCTCGTAATATGGCACCGCTTAGCCCTGCAGTTCACCTTGGTGCGAATCGAATTTTGGTTATTGGTGTTAGCGCGAACCTCACCAATCGTCATATTCGCAAGGAAAGTAAAAAAGAGCCAAAGCGACCCTCTATCTTAGAGCATGTTATAAACGGAATGTTTATTGATGTTGTAGAAAAGGACGTTGAAAAGGTCGCTGTCATCAACAGCCTTTTAAAAAGAGTTGAGGACCCAGAAGCAGTCGCCAACGATTTGGGATTAAGGTTTATTGATACCTTGGTGATAAACCCAAGCGAACCAATTGATGAAATTGCAATTAAACATGTTTCCAAACTACCCGGACCTATTAAACAGTTTTTTGGTCTAAACAAGGAACCAATTGAAGGCGGCGTGAGCCTGGCTAGCTATCTTTTGTTTGAAGGGGAGTTTATGCGAGAGCTCATAGCTCTCGGATACAAGGACGCTCAAGCTAAGTCCAAGGAGCTTGAAAGTTTCTTTAAC
>NZ_LWGJ01001276.1:0-1753 GCF_001635845.1 Oleiphilus sp. HI0132
TGTAATCAAATGATGCTGGCCTATATAGGAAGAACCACTCTGGCATATTCTTACTAAATTCAATAGCACTCTTATTCATTATATTGGTACATTCTTCATAATCACTTTTAAAAGTATTGCGATCCTTAACATTACCAATGTAGTTGAATTGTAGAGCCTTAGAAGTACACTCAAATCTAAATGTTTGATTGCCATCATTCCTTTCTATTTCAAAAAAGTAGCCTGGTCCCCCCCCAATAAAGTCTGGCAGTGTAACCTCTGTTGGTAAGTCAAAGTTATTTGAACGAAGATGACATTTGAAGGGAGTAGGGCACCCTTTGAAGAACATCGACTGGCGACTTTTTGAGTCTTTATATAAATAAGGACCGAAAGGCATATTGTGTTGACCTTTAATCGGCATATTATTCTGTTTGGTTGCCTCAGCAATGATTCTATTTAGTTCTTCCCAAGCCTCCTCTTCGCTTTCCAAGTCACCTTTTGGCAACCAAGCCAACATTAACTGACGGTCTTTCGCATGAGTAGTATTTTTAAACAGGTTTCCTACCCAAGCAAAGTTAACCGTACCCGATATAATTGACGCGATGTTAACCCCAGCTTCAGCAGCATTAAGCGACCCTTCTATTAGACTCATTGCTTGTTCAGTGCCGTTAACCGCTTTACCATACGATTCAATAAAATCTTCCCTTGAAACATCGAGTTTGTAAACCCCCGCTGCTTTGGTAACGTTTCCAGCAAAAGACAGATTCGAGTCGGACTCATAGGGTTTTAGACTACTGCATGCTGACTGAAGTAACGATATGCTCAAAATAATAATAACTACAAAGATTTTCATGTTTCTTTTATTCCCTCTTTTTCCGTTTTCCGTTTTCCGTTTAACTTTTATGCTCATTGGTAGTTGTCACTACCGTCAGTACCGCATATTTCAGCATCCGCACTATTGCCATCAAGACCGTAATTTTCGCTGTCTTGGTGGTTATCAAGGCCATTAGACTCGTAATCAGTAGCAGCAGAGCTTGATCTATCCGTTCCAGCTATCGTATTGAAGGTAAGGATAAAGCCCACAATAATTCCAAAAATTGCGCCAATAGGGCCAGCCAAACTACCAAGCAATGCACCGAGCCCCATAAAAAGAATATATGCGACTATTATTGGGTTTGAGTCATTGCTATCAGGATCTATTTTTCCTTGGTTATCACTGAGTTCCCCATCTACTGAGTATACGTACCACTGCTTTTCGACCAAGCGACCAACATAAGACCCATCTCTAATCATTTCTATAGCTTTTTCGGTAGAAATTCCTTTTATCTCTGCATACTGTTCAACAGGTATCATCTTCATAAAAAATAGCCTTTTCCGTTTATTAGCATTTACTATGATACTAACGGATTCCATTGGGATTCTCTATAGAGATTGAGTGGAGAGTTTGTTAGCTGAAGCACTCATGGTCTTGCGGCAAGGAAGTCCGCAAACGAGACGTAAGGCTGCTGACTTCTTTCAGGATAATTTAGCCAGTTTCTAAATTGCGATAACTAGTGAAGTTGAGCAAAAGCCAACTCTCTAGTATTGCTTGAAAACCAATTGCTTTTTGTTGAATTCACAACCTTGCGTAGCCAAAAGGGTCTGAAATTAAATGAAGCGTTAAGTTTTCTTATCTCATAAATAAATACCCACTCAGCGACACTTAATGTCGCTTCATGATTTATCATGGCCTTCTATTAAAAATAAGCCCATTTAAATAGAAGCTAAAAACTTG
>NZ_LWGJ01001277.1:0-3336 GCF_001635845.1 Oleiphilus sp. HI0132
ACGCAATGGTATTTTACGGGACAAGCCAAATGTCGAGACGGCTGTCAGTGCCTATGCCTCGATTGCTAAGCAACTCGATATCACGCCGGCACAATTGGCATTAGCCTGGTGTAATCAGGTCGATGGTGTCACATCAACAATTATTGGCGCCACCAGTTTGCAGCAGCTGGAAGAAGATATCGAAGCCTTTAAAGTTGAGTTATCCAAAGATGACCTGAAGGCTATTTTCAAAGTACTTAGGGAATACCCTTTGCCTTTCTAGCACAAAAAAGCTCTATAAACCCTGAGAAAAGGCGAGCTCTACACTTAGCCCGCCTAATTCAGAATCAGATAATCTTAGCGTCCCGCCGTAGCTCTCGACAATATCATTTACTACAGCTAAACCTATTCCTTGGCCGGGAATCGTAGTGTCCGCGCGCTGGCCTCGTCTGACGAGCTTTGCCTGCTCAGCTTCACTTATCCCCGGGCCATCATCTTCAATGGTGATCCGTAAGGTATTGTCATGGGCCCTTGCATGAACATTAACCTGCGCCTTTCCGTATTTAAAAGCATTATCGATCAAGTTGCCTAAGAGCTCTATCAGGTCACCTTCATCTCCCCTAAAGACTGCGTCGCCGGAGATATCACAAGCCAAAGTCATCGACTTATCATGATAGACCTTGCCCATGGCTGCACAGATTTTATCGCACAAGGGTTTGACTACTACGGCCTTATTAAACGGGGCTGCCACACCCCCAACGGCGCGTGTTAGCTGGTAGGAAAGTATTTTATCGATGCGCTCATTCTGCTCCTCAATATCCTGGAGCCATGAGGTATTGCGCATATCATCAGGTAGGGAGTTTCCCGCCTGATTCAAGGCGCTGCTAATAATGGCAGAAGGGTTTTTAATGCTATGTGCCAGGTCCGCTAAGGTATTCCGATAGCGTTCTCGCTGATGAGCTTCGTGGGAAATAAGACGATTAATACTATCCGTCATCTCCTGAAGCTCTAAGGGATAATTGCCTTTCAGCGAATCCGACTCACCTTTCTGAATCACACTCAAGTCATGACTTAAAGCAGCAATAGGGCGAAGCCCCCACTTCAGTATCATGAACTGAAGTGCAATGAGTGCCAGCGCTACCGCACTCAACCAAAACCAAAGCGAGGCTCTGTACTCCTCCATTGCTTGGCGATAAGCATCTTGCGTTTCCAAGACAACAAAACGGAAAGGTAAAACACGCTCACCATCTTCCCACTCAACTAAATAATGTAGGTGGAAAAAAGGCACGTCACTAATAGGTAAACGAAGGAATTTTGGGTCTCCCAGGCTTAGCTCACTTACATCATACTCAACCGTGTCCAAGCGTCCTTGAGCGGAGAGAGACTTCCACAAGAGAGCGTTATCTTGATGATTAAAAGCAAAAGCATAGTGATTAGAAAAAGCTTGGTTCAAACGATCATCAGTCACCAGTTCAGGCAACCAAAGCGATTGGGATTCCAGTTCGGCCGATGCAATCAAAGCATAAGCCTGTGTCGTCATTTTTTGATGCTGGGCTTCCAGCAAGCTAGCAGAATAAGCGCGCTCAAGCACCCAAGCCAAGGCACCACAAATAAGGGGTAGCAATAAGACTGAAGCCAACGCCAAGCGCCCTTGTATACTTGTCAGCAGCCAGTTTTTCATCAAGCAAGTCTTCATCAACACTTACTCTGAAGGGTGAAGGAAGCGATAACCCTGCCCTCGCACAGTTTTGATTAAGGAAAGCTTACAAGCCGTTTCAAGTTTCTTTCGAAGACGGCCAACCAAGACCTCTATCACGTTGCTATCCCGGTCGTAGTCTTGCTCATAAAGGTGCTCGGTCAACTCAGCCTTCGAGACTGGTCGCTCAGAATTTAGCAAAAGGTACTCTAGAATATTGAACTCAAAAGCAGTTAAGTCAATCGCGCTATCATTTACTGTGGCTTGCTTGGCCGATAGGTCTATTGTCAGAGTCTCAAACTTTAGCACTGAAGAGGCTTGGCCGCCAAAACGTCTGAGCAAGGCTTTAATACGTGCAAATAACTCTTCGACATGAAAAGGCTTCACCAGGTAGTCATCTGCACCAGCATCCAGGCCTTCAACTTTATCTTGCCAATTTCCGCGAGCAGTCAGTATCAATATAGGGAAGTCCCTCCCCGCTTTTCGCCAACGACGAATCACTTCAACGCCTTCAATTTTTGGCAAACCTAAGTCCACAACCGCCAGGTCGATCGGGAACTCCATTCCCTTATATAAACCTTCTTCACCATCAGCCGCGAGTTCAAGACAATAAGATTGTTGCTTTAAAGCATCTGCCAACTGTTCTCGCAGTTTGTTTTCATCTTCAATCACTAGAAGCTTCATCGTCTAGCTCTCTTTACTTGGCGCCACTGAGCAGCTCACCACTCAGGCTATCGACATGCAACACCCTAACTCGACCCGCTTTAGTTAAAAACTTAACCCGATAGACGCTACCACGGGGCGTTTCTTTGAGCTGAACTTTCAGGACCTTTCCTTCGAACCTTTCCTGAACAAGGGCAATTGCTTGATCTCGACCAATTCTCTCATTCTTTGTCTCTGCGACCAGGTTTGCGGATAAGCACACCAGCAACACGGCGGACAAAAAAAGTTTTACGAGTTTCATAGCAATCACCTTTGCGAACGTTGCCAACTAACGAGGCTTCTTTCGGTGTCACAGCTCCCTTCTAAAAAGGTTCCACCCTGACACGCACTTTTATTTTCTTACCCGGCTTCTGATCCATTCGGGTCTTATATCTTTCACCCTTGTAACGATACCATACATGGTAGCCGAGCACCTTCTCTTCATAGCTTATACGATGCCGGGTTTCGCAGCGCTGTTCATCACGGTAGTGTGACCTTGTTTTATACCGACGACGCTCATTCGAGGCGATATCGCTCCCCACTGAGGCCCCTAATATTGCACCCACAGCCGTACCAATCTTCTTGTTTTTGCTTCGGTGCCCTACAGCATTACCAATTGCGCCACCAATAATACCGCCAAGAATAGTACTAGTATGTGAATGCTCACTTCTAGGATAATCATCATATCGAACCTGTTCAGTCCAACATTCCTCTTCGGGAATTCTTTTTTCAATGGTTTTAATAATCGGCTCCACCTTCACTACGCGAGCAAAGTCGATTGAACGGTGACTCCTTCCACCCGCATAGCTAAGCGAGCTGAATAGCATCGCCACAATAATAAACGCCACCAATACCGTAGGCTGAGGTAGGTAGTTTCTTGAGTAGGTTAATTGTTTCATGTTCATATTCCTCTTTCTTTTTAGAAGGTGGAATAATCTTAAAACACTAAAGCTGAATGA
>NZ_LWGJ01001278.1:0-1616 GCF_001635845.1 Oleiphilus sp. HI0132
GGCCTTCAGTTAGATGTAGATATTCTTTCTTAATAAGATGTAAAGCAAAAGTATAGTATAAAATACTTTAAATAGATTGCTTAAATTATTGAAAATATTTAAAAAGAGTTTCAAATTGAACACCTGCCCAGTCTTTTATTTGTATTCGACACTTGGTTGTCACTTGTGTGATGAGGCGCTTGCGGTAGCTCAGGCCTTGCATGTGCAAATGGCTGAAAACTTTGCAGCATCGTCCTTTGATTCGGATGGAAAGCCGCTTTTTTTTAAACTGGAGTCGGTCGATATTGCAGACGATGATGCCTTAATTGATCGCTATGGCGCCAGGATACCTGTTTTGCTATCCCATGATAAATCCCTGGAGCTTGAATGGCCTTTTGATGTTCAATCACTTTATGAGTTTATGTGCCGCTGCCTTAAATAGGGTTTCGGTTTAGTCAATTTAATGAATTAGATGTGAATTAGTATGATTATTGTTGTGTCTCCTGCAAAAACGCTGGATTTCGAGTCAGCGAGTTTTAGTGATGAGTTTTCTGTGCCCGATTTTCTAGATGAATCAAAGCATCTGGTTGACGCTTTAAATAAAGTAGATTCCGCTGCGCTAATGAAGCTAATGAGTGTCAGTGAAAAGATTGCAGATTTAAATGTGCAGCGAATGAAAGATTGGACTGTTCCGTTCACGGCCCAGAATGCAAAGCAAGCTGTCTATGCCTTTAAGGGGGATGTATATACGGGGTTAGCAGTCGAGTCTATGGATAGTGCTAGTGTCGAATATCTTCAGGGAAAGTTAAGAATACTCTCGGGTTTGTATGGTATTTTGCGCCCCTTGGATTTGATGCAGCCATATCGTTTGGAAATGGGAACCAGGCTTGAAAATACACGCGGAAAGAATCTTTACGAGTTTTGGGGAGAGATGCTGACAGAGTCACTTAACCGGGAGTTAGAGGGGAGTGACGAGGTTCTCGTTAACCTAGCATCCAACGAGTATTTTAAATCAATCAAGCCTAAGTCGCTTAAGGCAAAGGTGATTACCCCTATATTCAAGGATGAGAAGAAAGGCACATACAAGATCATTAGTTTTTATGCCAAAAAAGCACGAGGCTTAATGGTCAGGTATGCTGCTGATAATAATATTCAAAGCGTTGAAGATCTAAAGGGTTTTGACTACGCGGGTTATCAATACTCAGAGAGTGAGTCCAGTGGCACTGATTGGGTCTTTACTAGAAGTGAGAGTGTAGCGGAGGCGCAGAAGTAAGGTTGTGTTTAGTGTTGTGAAGAATAGGGCGCGCCAAGGGTTGCGCTTCTCTCGTCTGCTCGCGAATTTACTCTCGGGTAGTGCTTTTATTGGTGCTTGTTATCAATTCCCGCAAGTGTCTAAAATTGACCAAAACGAGCTTAATGATTACGCTCTGTTTACCTTGTGGGTTGAGGATCTGGTTCGTTCAATGAATACGGAGGTCGTTGTCGAAGGCTCCCCCATGGAAGCAAGCGGTTTGTTTGTATCAAATCATATTTCATGGCTCGATACGATTGTTTTTAATCATCTCAGGCCTGTAGGTTTTATTGCGCGGCATGATTTGGAAGAGTGGCCTTTGCTGGGGACCTTTACCAAAAGAATG
>NZ_LWGJ01001279.1:0-7707 GCF_001635845.1 Oleiphilus sp. HI0132
TTAACAGGCTTTTATAACCGTAGAACCTTTGAGAGTTCAGCAAAAGAGTTATTGCTTAAAGTTCAAGCAGGTGAAGATTCGGCCTGCTTACTATATATGGATCTAGACCAGTTTAAGATTGTGAATGACCTCTGTGGCCACACTGCAGGCGACATCTTGCTAAAAAATATTAGCCAGAAGCTGCTTCAAGAAGTAAAAGCGCTCGGGCCTCAGCAGATCATCGCTCGACTGGGGGGCGATGAATTCGGCATTCTCGTTAGCCAAACAAGTCTTCCCAAAGCAAGGCTTATTGCCGAAAGTCTCAGAGAAGCCGTCGAGAAATTTTTATTTATCTGGGAAGGTAAGCGTTACAGCATTGGCGTCAGTATCGGCTTGGTTGAAATATACCCTTATCACCAGAATGTAGAACAACTACTAGCCATGGCGGATGCTGCTTGCTATATGGCCAAAGACCAAGGGCGTAATCGTGTTCATGTATTCATTGAGTCTGATAAAGACCTACAGTTCCGACAGCTCGAAATGCAATGGGTCACAACAATTAAAGAAGCACTAACGAATGATCAGTTCTTTTTAGTCTTTCAACACATTGCGCCCAACCAAGGTCAAGAGCAAAACTTTCATTACGAAATCCTGCTTCGCCTGATCAATAGCAACGGCAACCTTTGTTCTCCAGGCCAGTTCTTGCCCGCGGCAGAACGCTATAACCTCATGCCTAATATAGATCGCTGGGTCATCAAGAATTACTTCGCTTGGTTAGGTAAACACCCCGAGCACTTGGAAAAGCTCGGCTGTGCCAGTATTAACCTCAGTCCACAGAGCATTGGTCAAAAAGAATTCTCAGCTTTTCTGGTTAATCTCTTTGAAGAGAATAAGGTGCCGCCCCATAAAGTCTGCTTTGAGATCACCGAAAGCATGGCGATCACGCATCTAGATAATACCCAGAATTTCATCGATAAATTCAGGGCGCTCGGCTGTCGCTTTGCACTCGACGATTTTGGCACAGGCTTTTCATCCTATGCCTATCTAAAGGACCTTAATATTGACTACCTAAAAATCGATGGCGTATTTGTTAAAAACTTATGCGATGATGCCGTAAATACCGCAATGATCAAATCAATTGCCGACGTCGCAAGTGCTATAGGCATAGAAACGATTGCAGAGTTTGTTGAAACAGCAGAGATTCAAGATAAGCTGACCGAAATAGGCATCACTTACTCTCAAGGCTATCATATTCATAAGCCAGTAAAGCTTGATTCCCTTGCGCTTGAAGAGAGTAGAGCCCAACCTAACAGCCATGAAGAAGGTAATAGCTAGTCAATATGAGTACCTTATATATTACGGGCGCAGGTGTTAGCGCAGAAAGTGGCATTCCAACGTTTAGAGGTGAGGATGGCTTTTGGACCATTGGCAGTAAGAACTATACCCCGATGGAAATGGCTACGCGCCGAATGTACACCGAAAACCCGGTAGAATTTCTATCTTGGTACTATCATCGTTTTGCAACGTATCGCCATCACGGGCCAAATGAAGTGCACCATTGGCTCGCAGATAAAAACCTGATCACCCAAAATATTGATGGTCTTGATGGTAAGGCCGGCAACAAAGATTATATCGCAATTCATGGGCGCTTAGATCAAATGACGCGTTTTCATGAGCAAGGCCCAACGGTTGAGACTTATCAAACGCCTTGGGAACAAGTGGATGAAGAGAATCTTGTCGACTCACTACTTTCCCTGTTTAAAATTAGTAAGCACACACTTACACCAGAGCTAGACGTTTCACAAAAGCCTTACGTTTTGCTCTTCGATGAGTTCTACACTGATCTTTACAGAATATCAGAGGCACAGGAACGAATGCGTTATGCCTCGAAGATGGTATTTATGGGCACCTCCTTTAGTGTCAATATTACTCAAATGGCCCTGGAAACGGCTGTTCATAACGATATCCCGATAGAAATCGTAGACCCGAAGCCCGTGAAAATTCACTACCAAAATACAACTTATCATCAGGTAAAGGCGTCTGATTATATTAAGAGAGTGACTTAACGTGAGTCTAGTTCAATTGATTTATGTGAGTACGGCTTCCAAGGTTTTAACCCTAGAAGACTTGAAAAGTATTGTTGAAGTCGCAAAGCTGAATAATCAAAAGCATATGATTAGCGGTTTTCTATGCTCAGATAAGCGCTATTTCAACATATCAAAACAGACTATCGCCACAAGGCCTTAAAGCTTATCGTTTATAACGAAACGACTAGCCGCTCTTTTCCCGAGTGGGCAATGGGAGCCGTTCTTCAAGTCGGGAGTCACGAGAAAATACTCGCAAAGTTCAACCCTGATCGTTCATTTCAACCGTATGCTTTAAGTCCAAGTGATAGCCTTAGTTTCTTACAGGCGTTTTCTGAATTCAGAGGGATGCCAAAAAGCACTTAATCAGAAAGACGAGCCTGGCTGCTCCAGAAACGCTAACTCTGGCTGACTCGACTCTCTTCCAAGTATCTGATTACGATGAGGGTAGCGACCAAAACGATCAATAATTTCCTTATGGCGCTTTTCAAATTCAAGATTGCGCTCCAAACCCTTTTGAGAATAAAGCGACAACGCAACTTCATGAATCGCTCTTGATTCACTATGCATGAAAGGCATATACAGAAAACTTCGCTCAGTGGGTTCAAGTGCTAAATCTGCACGACAAGCGATCGCTTCCTGAGCCAGCACCAAAGCAAGTGTATCAGAAGCGAAAGCAGCCGGCGTATCTCGATACATATTTCGAGAGAATTGATCTAGAACGATAATCTCAGCCAACCGGCCTTCGGGGCTTGAACGCCAAGTGTAGAGTTCCCCCGCATTCGCTTGGCGGTGCAAGGAAGCAAAACGCCCTTGAATCAGGGCGTCGAAATCAGAGTCCTTAACAAACCAGCTCGAAGGTTCGATTTCTTCAAACCAGAAACTCAATACAGATTGGCACATTGTTTCAGCTAAGTCCTTAATTAAGTAAAACCTAACTGTAGACCTTGAAACACACAAATGCGAGTCGTCGAGAGCTAAGGGCGACTCGGCGAGGGGTAGAACCCTCTGCCTAGAGAGTCGATAAAAAGTTACAGCCCTGAATGGCACTTACTTAAGGAGAAATTGGCGTCATTCCCTTGAACAAGGGAATCCATTGTTTTGAGGCTAACTCAATGAAATTGAAGGACCATGACTATCGCTAACCTATAGATTTCTAGTCTTTTTTAACTCTCTAGGTCAGCCAAACGGCTGAAAAACAATGGATTCCCGCCCCGCCCAGGCGGCCCTCTCTTGCTGCGCAATTCACCTTGTGCGCGGGAATGACGAGTTTCGGGGCGAAATCAAGCTTAAGTAAGTGCCATTGGTTACAGCCCTCTTTTCAGAAAAGGACTAACTTAAGTAAGCCGCCTTCAAGTCATACATCTAAACCTGAAACGTACGCTGCATTTCGTCCAGCACTTCCCCTTCGTTCTCGGGCTCATAATGCGGAGGCATCCATGCAGGTCTTTCATTCTGATAAATCATACCAAGCCCGAAGCCATCATCCCTCTGAATTTCAGCAGCGGTCTGAATTGGGTCGTGAGTGTGCTCCTGACCAAACTCATGGACCATTTCCTTCCAATGCTTTTGCTCAGGTACAAAGGTGACACACTGGCTCAATGCCTGCACGAAGGAGAAACCTTCATGTTCAATAGCCTTAACGATTAAATCCGTTAGCTGCTTCGGATCACCATAATAACCACGCGCGATAAATCCGGCCCCGGCACCCAGTGCAAGGCTCGCTGGCTGCAGTGCAGGAACACCCGTGCCATGAGGGGTTAGTTTACTGTGATCCCAATCCGAAGGCGTCGTAGGTGAAGCCTGCCCTTTAGTCATACCGTAGACTTCATTATCCATGGCGATATAGGTGAAATTGATATTCCGTCGACAGGCATGCAAAAAGTGATTGCCACCAATAGAAAAACCATCACCATCGCCTCCCACCGCGATGACAGTCAAATCCGGACGTGCCACCTTCAAACCACCCGCCACGGGCAGCGCCCGACCGTGAACACCATGAAAACCGAATAAATGTGTGTAGGCAGGCAAACGAGACGAACAGCCAATACCCGAAATGATAGCAACATTCTCCGGGTCAAGGTTGAGTTTTGCCAAAGCACGGGTTAAAGCAGCTAACACTGAATAGTGCCCACAACCGGCACACCAAATTGGGCTGACCGTAGACTTATAATCCTTCGCTTTTCTTGTTGCTATGTTTTTATTCTCAGCAGTTGGCGACATGTTCTACCTCCAGAGCGTTCTGTTCCCATTGATTAAAGGCACCGATAATATGCTTCGGCCGGATAGGTAAAGGGCCCGGAATAGCCAAGCTTTGGTGAGCACAAGGAAAGTCTACATGCGCCCTTAACCAAGCCATAAACTGGGCACCATGACTCTGCTCGACAACAAGTACTTTTTCTGCACCCTCTAGCTCGCGCAACAGCGCCTCGGTTTGTAGTGGCGCGATCAAACGTAAAGCAATGACTCGGCATGCCTCACCTTGCTCGGTCATTCTTTCAGCCGCTTCTTTAGCTACCGATGAGACCGACCCCCAACAAACTATGGCGCTTTCACCCTGCCCTGACACCTCAGCCCAATGTTCAGAATAATCGAACTGACGAAGCTTCTCGGCGCGTTTCTGCAGCTGCTCGCGATGCATTTCTGTGGCAGCAGAAGGCGTGCCATGTTGGTTATGCTCCAACCCGTCTGCGGTATACATCATGTCTTCTTCACCAGGAATCGACATAGGTGAGATACCGCTATCAGTTAGTGCGTAACGATGATAAGGCGTATCTGAATGCGCTGCGATCAAGCGTTCACCCTTTTCTTGCCAAAGCTGCGGCTCCAGAAGGCTTGCATCTGACTGGGCCATTGATTGGTCAGACAAGGTAATCACTGGCACCTGCAGGTGTTCTGCCAACCACACTGACCAACCCGTGGTAAAGGCACTGTCTGCAATCGATAACATGGCAGTCACCACATGCGGCGCATCGCCATGCAAACCATGTAGCGCCATATTTAGATCAGACTGCTCTGATTTGGTGGGAATACCCGTTGAAGGGCCTCCTCGCATCACATTCACAATTACCAGATGAGTTTCACTGGCAACGGCCAAACCTATAGACTCAGCCATCAATGCTAAACCAGGGCCAGAGGTAGCGGTAAGCGACGAAACACCGCCAAAAGACGATCCGATAATCATATTGATAGAGGCCAGCTCATCTTCAGCCTGAACCAAACTGCCGCCCAATTTTTCCAAATTTGGCGCGAGCCACTCAAGAATGCCCGAAGCCGGTGTAATCGGATAAGCCGCAACAAAGCGCGTACCTGCCTTTAGCGCACCGAGACCACAAGACTCACTACCATTTACCAACCATTGTGGAGATTTTTCACTCTTATCTGCCAATTGAACTTGCGCCACTTCCTGGTATTGGTCAGCCAGGTTCCAACCCGCAATTAACCAGTCTTCAGCCTGCGACAGCAACTCTTCTTTCTTGGCAAAGTGCTCTCTCAATACCTTCTGTATCGTGCCTTGCTCCAAACCTAAGAATTTAGCTAACAGGCCCGCAGCGACAATATTCTCTCCGCCATCAGCGGTCTCACTTGCCAGTGTATCCAATGGAAGCTCGACGACGCGAGCACCAGAGTCTTTAACAAACTCTGGAGTCTTAGTCTGATCTTTCCCTATGATAACGACACTGTTTTCGTTCAATGGCACTTCAGCACTAAAACGCGTGACATGGTCAGTATCAAGCAAGACGAGTAAGTCGAAATAGTCATCAGGGGATTGAACAGGATGATTTGAAAAACGAAGAAGGCTTAAAGACTCCCCTCCCCTTATTTGCGGCCCGAAAGAGCGTTGCGCCAAACCGAAGTAGCCTGCTTTGGCGCAAGCCTTGAGCAGTAACTGTCCGGTTGTGATAACACCCGTACCGCCGTAGCCAGCGATGGCAATGGAAACGGATTGCTTGGTCATATAGCCTCCTCTTATTGTTTAAGGAAACCATTACACAGAGCGCAGGCTAGGTAAATGAGTCAGATCAAGTGTGGGCAGTTATAGTAAGCCGAGTTTAAAAAAGCTAGGCAGAGGCTCCCCCTCATTAATCAAGGGCGTGCTAAATTGCTAGCGAGCCTTGGAAGGCTCTGTTTACAAAGTGACTACCCACCATCTAGCCGTTGTAAACTAAGCAAAGAGCAATAAAAAACTAAGCATTCTAATTCGGTTTAAAGTTCTTCGGCGATAGACCGTACCAGCGTTTAAAAGCTCGGCTGAAACTTGATGCATCACTATAACCCAAGCTTTCAGCCAAAGTTTCAATGGATATATCCTGTTTTCGAATATGAGCCAGTGCAACGCGCTTACGTTCCTCTTCTAATAGCTCTTTATATGATGTTTCATGAGACTGAAGATGACGCCGTAAGGTACGCGGAGACATACAAAGCTCAGAGGCTAAGGTATCAAGAGACAATTCTTGGAAAATATCTCTACGAATAATGAATTTCACGCGATCTAAAACCGTATTATCAGGGCAAACTTCACTCAAACGCTCCTGACAACATTGTTCATTTAACTGGGCCGAATCTTTGTTGTAGAAAACCAGAGGCTGCTTAAGCAAGGCTTCAGACAAAACAATTCGATTCTGATCCTGATTAAAAAATACCGGCACCGAAAAGAACTCGTCGTAAGCCTCAATTACCTTCGGTTGATCGAAGGAAAAGTGTATCTGGCCCGCTTTATCATGGTCATCCAGCTCAACGCCCCCCATAAAAAAGCGCCCTAAGGAGTAAATTACAGAGCAGGTGAATTCCATAAAATAAGGTAGCGCGTCACCCAAGTCTTGTTTAGGCGTCAGGGTTAACACTCCCAATCCAGATTTTTGCATTTCAAACTTGAAACCCAGTATCTGTGTAAATAAAGGTTGATACTTGGTCAGAAGTTCCATCGCTTGCTGAACATTCTCACTACTCATAATTCGAGCCGCGAGTACTCCATCATGATGCAGAAAACTCTGCTCTCCCAAGTAAAGTGCAAAAGGATGATGAGGAAGCAAACGCCTCGCATTAATAATCAGCTGCTTGTACTGAAGAAAATTTATCGTCTGATCAGTCTCGGATAAATCCTGAAACTGAAGCCCTGTATCTTTTAACAAGGACCTCAGATCTACCTTATTCATCATGAGGATTTTAACTAGCGGCTTAACACGCGCGATAGGGATAAAGACCTCACCCGAAGTCTGATATTCAGTACGTAAGTTTCGGTGCCCGATTTTGGCTATATTTAAAGCGCCCATAGTTAACCTTTCATTTTGTTTTTATTATCAATGAATATTTTGAGTCAGTGAAAAAAGGCTTTCTTACCTTGCCCTAAAATACTCATAAATGTTGCTATATGAACATATCGTATCGAGCAACCAAAGTTTTTGAAAGTAACCATCGCTCATTTCGCTAAAAAGATGTTATTTTTTGATCAGCTTATCATTCCTGCTGATAAATCTCGACATAACATATAAAACTTTCTTCATAGCTTTTTGCCGAAGAATTAACCTGGATCAAGATCAGCTATTTACTCAGCAAGGCTAGCAAGGAATACTTAATAAGAACTACACTATTTAACTTCATGGCTGTACCAAGAAAATAACAACTCAGTAGTCTGCTTATGGAA
>NZ_LWGJ01001280.1:0-5619 GCF_001635845.1 Oleiphilus sp. HI0132
TAACTCTTTAAAACTTGCAAGGATTGGAACTCATAGTGAGCTATTTCGCTAGCATGTAACGCTTTTATAAACGGCGCACGGCTCTATCGTGCGTCCAACGCAGGCCACGTGTTTTTGTGGCCGGAGTGATGTTTGATGAACTGGTTAGATGTTTTAGAACACCCAACTACACCAAACACCACGTTAAAACCTTTGTACTGGCCCAGAGACAAAAACACCCTAGATGGCGACTTTACCGGACTCCCTAGGAACACACCACCGACGAAGCCTCTACAAATTCAAATGTGCCTGAGAAACTTAAACAGCAGAGCGGAACAGTGGGAAAACGTGCCACCTACCCTAAAACTTTAAACGGAGGAATACATGATAAGAAACGAGCATTCCCTGCCGAATATTGAGCCCTAAACCTTAAGAGCCAAAAAACATTTAACGCCTTTAGCTGCGGCGAGCGTCAGCGAGTCCAGCCCCGGGGCTTTTTCCGGGGCGAGGCAGGCTAAACTGGTTATATGATTTATTGCTTTGCACTTTGTTAAACCGCTTTAGTATCTTTAGATCTCTTAAGGGTAAGAAGCTGAAGCAACAAGTCACGTTTATTCTTAATTTTGCCACCGGCTAATTAAGCAGGATAACAACCAAATTTTTACCGAAACAATCAGCAGAACACCAATTAAAGCGACCCGTTTTCTCTGGGCCAAAAGCTATGTTTAGCAGTATAAACCTTGACGCTAAACTAAACTTTGAACCGAATACACTCTTTGTACAAAGTACCGCTAACCGCTTAAATTAATTGACCTTTTACTGCATATAACGCTTGCAGCTGCGGCCGAACGAAGTGAGGTCCAGCCCCAGTGATTTTCTGGGGCGAGGCAGGCTGCACTGGTTATATGATTTATTGCTTTGCACTTTGATACACCGCCTTAGTTTTTTAGAGTACTTAAGGATAAGAAGCAGAAGCAACAAACCATGTTAATTTTTACGTTTTGCCACCTGCTGATTAAGCAGGATAACTAGCTAATTTTTACCGAAACAATCAACAGAACACCAATTAAAGCGACCCGTTTTCTCTGAGCCAAAAGCTATGTTTAGCAGTATAAACCTTGACGCTAAACTAAGCTTTGAACCGAATACACTCTTTGCTCAAAATACCGCTAACCGCTTAAATTAATTGACCTTTTACTGCATATAACGCCGCGTTAACAGGCGTAGTAACAATGGCGGCTTTTTTGCCGCGTAGCGCGAAAAAGGTGACATTGTTACGGAGTCCTTGTTGAACGCTTGGTTATGTTTATTTATTGTGCTAGTGTGTATTTAGTTAATTTTTTATACACATAGGTGTTTTATGAGAACCAACATTGTAATTGATGACGAGCTAATGGCAAATGCTTTAAAGGTAAGCGGCTTACATACAAAGAAAGATGCTGTTGAAGAAGGCTTAAAGTTGCTTATTAAGCTAAATGAACAACAAGCTGTATGTAGTTTAAGGGGGAAAATACACTGGGAAGGCGATTTAAACGAAATGCGAGGCGATAAGTGATTATTGCTGACACAAGTGTTTGGATTGATTATTTTAACGGCGTAGTAAGTCCCTATACCGATGAGTTAGACAGGCAATTAATGAAGGGGAATGTTGCTTTAGGCGATTTAATTTTGCTTGAGATATTGCAGGGCATAAAAAGCGACAAAGAATACAATAAAACCAAGTCTGTACTTGGGAAACTAGACCAATATGAAATGCTTGGTCATAGGATGGTATTGCAATGTTCGGACTATTATCGATTGCTGAGGAAGCGAGGCATTACGATAAGGAAAACAGCGGATGTGATTATTGCGACTTTTTGTATAGATAATAAGGTGCCGCTTCTTTTTACCGATAGAGATTTCAAACCATTTGTAGAACACTGCGGATTAATTTCAGCCATTTCAAAGACATAACGCCTGCAGCTGCGGCCGAGCGAAGCGAGGTCCAGCCACAGCGTGTTTTTGCTGTGGCGAGGCAGGCTGCACTTGTTAAATGCTGAATTCAATTATGCCACCATGCTCAGCGTATATTTTGTTTAGACCCGCCCGTAATTCATTAAACTTATCGAATTTAGCCGGAAAGTAAAAATGCTCTAAGTTGCCGTTGGCAAGTACTATATGAATACCATCATTTGTTATGGTGCATTCGGTCACTTGGTTGTGGCGACCATTTATTTGGTCATTGTATTCGAAGTAAATACCATCATCGGAACCGACCTCTTCGGTTAGACCTTTTTGCCACATAAAATAATTGCCATCAGAGTCTACGACTGAGACAACAAGAACATCATTTTCGACTATTTCGATTGGATGATCGTAGCTCATAAATTCCTTTTGGCATTTAACGCCCGGCTCACCGAGCAAATTTTATTGGCGGCTTTTTTGGTACAAAAAAGGTGACAATAAAATTTGTCCGGTGGAGCCGCTTGTTAGTGCTATTTTTATGTATATGATGGTAATATACATAAATGATTAATTGGAAACAAATAAAAGGCTTTAATTGGGATGCTGGCAACGAAAGAAAAAACGTTGATAAACACAGCGTAAACCAGTTAGAGGCCGAACAATTATTTTTTAATGAGCCTTTATTACTGCTGCCGGACAAAAAGCACAGTGATAAAGAGCCCAGATACCATGCCCTTGGAATTACCGATGATGGGCGGCAACTACATATTACTTTTACACTGCGTGAAGATAACACTTTGATTAGAGTGATTTCTGCACGACCAATGCACAAGAAAGAGAGGAAATTTTATGAACAAGCATAAACAGCCTCCAAAGTTTAAAACAGAGGCAGAAGAACGAAAGTTTTGGGAAGATAATGATTCCGCTGATTACTTGGACTGGAGTAAGGCCGCAAAAGTAACAATGCCCAACTTAAAACCATCGACGAAAACAATTTCCTTGCGGTTACCTGAGTCTTTGCTTGAAAGCATTAAAATTGAGGCTAATCGAAGAGACATGCCTTACCAGTCCTTAATCAAATCTTGGCTTGCTGATGATGTTCGACAGAATCGCTTAGCTTCTTAAGAGCACTAACGCCTGCCACAACGGCTTGGGTGAAGTGGCGGCGTTTTTGCGTCTTTTTGCAAAAACGGTGACAGTTTACCCAAGTCCGATTGATGGCACTTGTTATGTAAACAGTTATTTGTTCCGTATTTCTATTACTACGTCAGCCTCTCTCTTTATATTTGGCCGAGTTAACTCAGGATCTTCTTTATCCAGACACATAAACTGAATTTCTGCCTGGGCATCTGATGTGAATGGAACCATATCCTTTTGAGATACTCGAACAACTTGGAAATGCTTATTTTGATTGTTACAAAATGCAAATGCTTCTTTATATACATCAGCTTTAACACTGCCACCAACCACATCGAATCCTTTTTGGGATCTAGAAATCAAATACGTATCTATCCCTATAGGGATTACGCCTGATGATGTTGCACAACCGGAAACTAATAAAACAATAAAGAATATTCTCTTCATTTATCTCTTCACTCCTTGGCCAAACTTTATTCATACGCCCAGTTCATTGGGTATGCATCTTTGCTGAATTTACATAACGCCCGCATTTGCGGCTGGTTTGGAGCGTAGCGGAAAACCAGTCCGGCAACATGCGCTTGTTACATGCTATAGCTGCTTAAGCAATTCAGATTTCTTTTCTTGATACTCACCTTCAGAAAGCACACCTTCATCCCTAAGCACCTTTAATTTAAGAAGCCTGTCCATAACCGAATCACCGTTATCTCTAGCAGATGCCTTCTCGTTTAGGCGCCACCGGTCGCGCTCAAACTGGTAGGATGATTTTCTGTATGAGCTAACCATTACCCCCGTACCTGATTCTTCAAGCTTTTTCTGAATATTATCAATAATTTTTTGCGGCCTTGAAGTCGGGTAAGTTCCTTTTCCGCCAAGCTCTACAAAATAGCCCTTAACATTCTTACCGCTTAAACTAACACCCTCAACGGGAACAATCTTGACGAAGACGTTATACCAATCCAGACCCCAAGTCATTCTGGTAGAGAATCCTCTTTCTGGACCATCAATTTCATTAACGATTTCATCATCAACGATTGATGTGATTTCTTGATATGTCAATTGAAAAATCTTTTGCTCTTCTATGGCATATATTTTGTAACCACCATCTTGCTTTAATGTTGTTTGGTGGGTACTACACCCAGTCAAAAAAGCAAAAAAGACTAGAGTCGTTAACCTCATGTAATGCTCTCCATTGGCATGTAACGCTTACATAATGGGCCGGAGCGTAGCGACGGTCCAGCCCACAATTTCTTTTGTGGGCGATCATTGATGTACTTGTTATATTTATTGTCTAAAATACGTTTCATCAAAGTCTATTTCTGTTGGCCTAATGGAGCCATCAATATAGACACCCCAGTTTAGTGAGTCGCCATCTACACGAATAAGGTCAGCAACTTGAAGCGTTTGATCTTCTATTTTTAGAATGACATCGAACTCGATGGCTTCAGGACCGCCAGCGGTAATAACTGTATTTCCAAGTGTAAAAGTACCACTGCCACTAACTTCTATATCAGGCTGACCAGTGCACAATGAATTTGAGTAAACTTCCAAACTTGCGGTTAGACTGTAACCATTAAATATATAAGACTCGAGATTATAATCGCCATATTCTTCATCGTAATAGCAGGAAGCAGACCAAAGACCATTTATTCCGAGCGGGTCTGGCGTATCATTACCCCCACTACTGCAGGCGGCTAAAAATATTACTGCCAAACATACGATAGAACTTCCAATTTTCATTACTACTCCCTAAATATAACGCTTTTATAAACGGCGCGCGTGTCTTTGCGCGTCCAGTGTAGCCCACGTTCCTTCGTGGGCGGAACGAGGTTTGATAAACTTGTTAAGTGATTTAATGCAGTGCATTTAATTTAACTACACTATCATCGAAGGTGCTTACCGGAATTAAGAAAGCCAGGCCCGTACTAGTTTGTTTATAGCGAACGTAAACTTCGCCAGCTTTGTAAGAATATAGCTGTAATGATCTTGCCTCATAGACTGTTACACCACCATTATTTTGAGTTTCATTTTTGATATCGATGGCAAGAATACCCTTTGAGCAAGACCAGTCAGGACGTAGTATTTGTGATGAATTAACTACAGATTCATTTTTGTACCCAGTGAACAATAGTTCATTAGCGGATGCATTTATTTCAAATTGATCGTATTGACGAAGTTGCCAAAAACCAAGGCTATTGTAATGTGAATAGTTTTCGAAGTTTAAGGTGTATTTACCAGACAAAGAGGTACAGCTTTGGTTTCCGATAACCAAGCTTTCGTTTGGTTTATATTGTTGAAAACCACAACCTGCTAGTAGTCCAATTATTATCGTTAGAATTATATTTTTCATATGGTCACTTAACGCTTTTATAAACGGCGCACGGCTCTATCGTGCGTCCAACGTAGGCCACGTGTTTTTGTGGCCGGAGTGATGTTTGATGAACTGGTTAGATGTTTTAGAACACCCAACTACACCAAACACCACGTTAAAACCTTTGTACTTGCCCAGAGACAAAAACACCCTAGATGGCGACTTTACCGGACTCCCTAGGAACACAC
>NZ_LWGJ01001281.1:0-1798 GCF_001635845.1 Oleiphilus sp. HI0132
CAAAGATGTAACCGGCTCGGACGTTTGTAGTATCTACCTTCAAGATGAGATACAGAAAGATTGGGTTCTTGTTGCTTCAGAAGGCCTTTCGAATAACGCGATTGGCTCCGTTCGTATGAAAACAGGTGAGGGCCTGGTTGGCTATATTTGTGAGAACCAGACGCTTTTAAATCTAGAGGATGGTTCTCAGAATCGTTACTACAGATACTTTCCGGAAACGGGAGAAGAGCATTTTTCCGGCTTTTTGGGTGTGCCAATTATTAGTTTTCGTCGCCTCATTGGCGTACTGGTTATTCAGTGTAAAGATAAACGGCTTTTTTCTGCTGAGGAAGAAGCTTTTCTAATTACGATAGCAGCTCAACTGGCAGGGCCTTTATCCTCAGTACTTAAGCAGGAGAGTTTGGCTGCGATTGTTAACAAGGATGTTAGTGATCAAATAAAAGTCAGCGGGGTAAAGGGGGCACCTGGCATTTCGATTGGGCTCGTTAAGGTTATTGCACCCTTTAAAGATTTAGCTTGCGTTGAAGAAGAGAGCGTGACTGATATTGACTCAGAGATCAGGTCTTTTCGTGACGCGATTGCATCTGTCAAGCTCGAGATCGAAGCAGGTGAAGACAAGCTGGCTTCATCTTTAACTCAAGAGGTTCAGGCTTTGTTTGGTGTATACCTGATGTTGCTTGAGAATGATGCCATCGTTGTCGATACAGAGACGCTAATCCAAGAGGGCTATTGTGCTTCTTACGCTTTGAAGCTCGTTATTGACCGCCATGCCAAGCAGTTTGAGTCGATGGATGATCCATACTTACGTGCTCGATCAGAAGATATCCGTCATTTGGGTTTGCGTATCTATGCCAGCATTAATGCGCATGACTTTAATGTCCAGCTGCCAAATGAACCCTTTATTCTGCTTTCAAAGAATTTAAGCATCGCCGATATTGCTGAATATGCGAATCAAAATTTGGTTGGCTTGGTATGCGTGGATGGCTCGGTTTTATCTCATGCGGCCGTTCTGGCCAGTGCTCTCGGCATTACCGCAATCATGGGTGTCGGTGATCTTAATTGGTCAAAGGTTGAGGGTAGTGTTGCTGTCATGGATGGTTATAGAGCGCAGGTCATTTTTAATGCCTCGCCTCAAATGCAGCAGGAATATCAAAGGCTGGCAGTACAAGAAAACCGATTGATGTCAGGGCTTGATAAGCTTAAGGATAAGCCCGCCGAGACCAGTGATGGTTATCGTATCAATCTTTATGCGAATACAGGTTTGCTTGCCGATTTATCTCCAGGGCTAGAGAGAGGCGCAGAAGGAGTAGGCTTATACCGTTCTGAAATTCCTTTTATGCTGCATGAAACATTTCCAACCGAAGATGAGCAAACTGCTGTTTATCGGAAAATTTTAGAGGCTTATGCGCCGCGCTCTGTTTACATGCGCACCCTTGATATAGGTGGTGATAAAGCTTTGCCGTACTTCAGCTTTGAGGAAGATAACCCTTATCTGGGTTGGCGTGGTATACGTTTTACACTTGATAATAGTAGTATTTTTCTGGCTCAGATTCGAGCGTTACTTCGTGCAAACCTTGGGATTGGCAATATGAAAATTATGTTGCCGATGGTGAGTCGTGTAGAAGAAGTGGATGCGTTCAGAGAGTTGCTTGACCAAGCAGTGGCTCAGCTACTTGCAATGGGGCTTAAAGTTGCAAAGCCAAGCGTGGGTATAATGGTAGAGGTGCCAGCAGCAATGATGGCCCTGCCACACCTATCAAAGCGAATTGACTTTATATCTATTGGTTCTAATGATCTA
>NZ_LWGJ01001282.1:0-1628 GCF_001635845.1 Oleiphilus sp. HI0132
TGCACAAGCTTGTGTGTAAAGTTATTAATTATTTGAAATATATATATAAAGTTATTAACAGGCGGTTTATTAACCTAAAAAATAGCGCTAGTAGTTACGACGTTTTACCGTTAAAATTCACCTTAATAAAAACGGTTGTATTTCCCCCTCTTTCTAAATAATAGGAATAAAGTACCAAGTGCAAACTGAAGTCTGGTCTGAGTGCTTAGAAAAGCTAAAAGAAGAATTGCCTAGTCAGCAATATAATACTTGGTTAAGGCCGCTTCAGGGGGAGTGTGTTAACGGTATACTTCAATTATATGCACCGAATAAATTCGTATTGGATTGGGTTAAAGAAAAGTTCTTACAGCGTATAAACGAATTACTTAAAGATATGGGGCATGACAAAGTCATTTCTTCCGTCAATCTAAAAATTGGCAGTCTTAAAGAAGCTGATAATAGTACAAAGCTTAAAACTGAAGACAACAGAAGAAAGCCTAGCCCTGCTTCACCTAACCAACATAGTTCTCATAAGCCTCGCGAAAGTGGTCTGTCTTCATCGAAACCTGTTGAACGGCGGGTTGAAGTTGAAGGTTCAATTATAAAACACCAAAGCTTTTTAAATCCTAATTTTACTTTTGATACTTTTGTAGAAGGTAAATCTAACCAGTTAGCACGCGCTGCTTCTGTCCAGGTAGCAGAAAATCCAGGCGGAGCTTATAACCCTTTATTTCTTTATGGTGGTGTTGGTCTGGGTAAAACTCACTTGATGCATTCTGTCGGTAATGAAATCGTTAAGAAGAATCCTAATGCTAAGGTGGTTTACCTTCATTCCGAACGATTTGTTGCCGATATGGTTAAAGCTCTGCAGATTAATGCGATCAATGAATTCAAGCGATATTACCGATCTGTTGATGCTTTGCTAATCGATGATATTCAATTCTTTGCACGTAAAGAGCGTTCGCAAGAAGAGTTTTTCCATACTTTTAATGCCTTATTAGAAGGCGGTCAGCAAATGATATTGACCTGCGATCGCTACCCTAAAGAAATTGATAATATGGAAGAACGTTTGAAGTCTCGTTTTGGCTGGGGACTTACCGTTATGGTTGAGCCGCCTGAACTAGAAACCCGTGTTGCAATTTTGATGAAAAAAGCAGAGCAGACTAAGGTTAATCTTAGTAGTGAATCGGCTTTCTTTATTGCTCAAAAGATTCGCTCCAACGTTCGTGAGCTAGAAGGGGCTTTAAAACTAGTTGCTGCCAATGCTCATTTTACAGGCGAAGAGATTACTCCGGTTTTTATTCGTGAATGTCTAAAAGACTTGCTTGCTCTACATGACAAGCAAGTTAGTATAGAAAACATACAGCGAACTGTTGCTGAGTACTATAAAATAAAGGTAGCAGATTTGTTATCGAAGCGGCGTACCCGTTCAGTTACCAGACCCAGACAGATGGCTATGGCGCTTGCAAAAGAACTAACCAATCACAGCCTGCCTGAAATAGGCGATGCTTTCGGTGGCAGGGATCATACGACTGTTTTACATGCTTGTAAGAAGGTTGTTGAATTGAAGGATAATGACCCAGGTATTCGAGAAGACCACCATAACTTTATGAGAATTTTAACGACTTAAATAAGCGTTGGGTTCTCTT
>NZ_LWGJ01001283.1:0-1868 GCF_001635845.1 Oleiphilus sp. HI0132
TTTTCTCAAGCAACCAGTCTGGGAACAGGGCCATTTCCCGTTGCAGCAGTGCACTATCATAGAGTGGTAGAGCATAATCATTTGCTGGCTTAAGACTTTGGATCTTTAGCAGCGCCTTCATGGCTTGCGCATAGTGTTTATTACCACTTTCTATCACCGGGCTATCGGGATTCAGGTAAGGCAACAATAGCTCATCTCCCAAATCGCTTAATAATAGAAAGCCTTTATCCAAATCAACTTTTATCAAAGCCGGAACATTGACCCCTTGCTCTCGCCAACTACGTGCCAAGCAAACAAAGCTATTAGAGTCTTCCTTTTCAGGGGGAGCATCCATTGCGATTAAAGACTGGCCGGGCTGTTGAAAGCGGAAGTAGCGCCTGAAACTTGCATCGCCCGAGACAACCGAGAGCTCGGCTTTTTCTATCTCCAATGCTTCGGCAACCCAGGTACAGAGTGCTTGATACCGTTGATCCATCAATTAATCCTAATGTGTTTTCTTCTATTGAGTTGAATAAGACTTTATCGCTTTGGCTATGTATGCGTCAGTGTATATGACTAAGAAAGGCATGACCTTCATTCGCTGCGGCTATCCTAATCAAATTATATGTGCGCAGCAAAACTTAGCGAATTAAAAAAATGAGAGAATAAATCCAAGCGACTGGCTTTGAGTCTCAACAAAAGTTAAATGACATCCCTCCTGGCAGCGTTTATTATTCGCAACTAGGTTTGTTCATTAAACTAGCTAACCCTCTCGCTACTCATACTGGATCTCTGCATTGCCAACATTATCGCCATTTAAAGCTCCATCAAAGCGCATCTTCATAAGAGCAGTGCCTTTAATGTTAAGCATGAGCGCATCTGTCTGGGCAAATGATAATAGTTCGCTAACAACAGAGGCATGCTCATCAGCAAAGTCTGCGTCACCTTCAACAGAGCTGACATCAGAAAAACCGGTTAAGCCTGAAGAAGGTATTGTGATTCACGCCAAGGAAGTTAACTACCTTCCTGATGAAAACCTGGAGCTTAAGGGCGATATCGAATTTACTCACGGGCCTTACCATGCTCAAAGTAATGAAGCATCCATTAACAAAATTAGCCAGACAGCTGAACTTAAAGGCGACATCGTACTAAGCAGCCCCGATCTGATACTAAAAGGTGACAGCGCAACGGTAAATATGACCAGCGATAGAGTTTCGGTCATCAATGCCAGCTTCTCGAACCCCAAAACTTCAATTAACGGCAAAGCTTCAGAAATAACACGGGCAGACGAAAATACGCTGCTCATTCATGATGGCTTATTTACCAGCTGTCCGCCCGAGAAAAGAGACTGGGCCTTCGCTGCAGAAAACATTTCTCTCAATAGAGAAGAAGGCTTCGGCCAAGCAAAAAACACCCGTTTTCTGATTAAAGATACGCCTGTGATGTACATTCCCTGGTTTTCGTTTCCGATCGATGACCGCCGTAAGTCGGGCTTCTTATATCCTTCATTCGGTACCTCAAATACAGAGAACGGCATATTTCTATCGACCCCCTATTATTTTAACTTAGCGCCCGACTACGATGCGACGTTTACGCCCAGCTATGTTCATGGCAGAGGGGTACATTCCGATCTAGAACTTCGGCATGCTAGCACTTATACCAATAGCGAGCTCAACTTAGGCTACATCAGCAAAGACAAGTTCTATAATAGCGAGCAGAAAGCAATCGGCCCAGATGACACGGACGCTCGCTGGGGCCTCAGCTTTAGTCAGGATATCAATGCGCATCATGACGGCTGGTATGGCACGCTCAAATATAGCCAGATCAGCGACTTTGACTACCTGGATGATTTGAACCAGGGGCTGAATATAAACCGAAGTGATAACCTT
>NZ_LWGJ01001284.1:0-1858 GCF_001635845.1 Oleiphilus sp. HI0132
ACTTGCATGTGTTAAGCCTGCCGCCAGCGTTCAATCTGAGCCATGATCAAACTCTTCAGTTCAATCTAGTCGAAGCAAAAGCTTCATATACTTGCTCAAGTTACTTACTGTTCAAATAAATTGTACAGGTCGTTGACTTGATAATTTCTTAAGCAACATCCTCTCTAACAAGTTAGATCAGAGTGCTTTATCGTGAAATCATCTCAGCCAGCGCCCACACGAATTGCTTGGTTAATTTTTTAAAGAGCTTGCTTGAGATCCCTCAAGCGAGGCGCGTATTCTACAGCGTCTCATTTGCTTGTCAACGATTTTTTTTAATTTGTTTTCGAAGAAATTTAAATTCAAAACCGAAAACCAAAACCTTTAACAAGCGAAGATAAATTACTGATTTTAATCACTTAATTCATCCTCTATCTCCTTCAAACTTCGCCGCTTTCGAAGCGGTTCGTCTTAAGGAGGTGCGCATTATATAGAGCTGATTCTTTAGGTCAACACCTTTATCAAACTTTTTATAAATTAGTTTGTAACGCTATTTTAACGAGACTTTAGCTATCTTTTTCTTGCCCGCCTGAATCACATATATACCAGGCACCGACAACTTCAAGCTCGCCTCTACCTTCTCGCCTTCTACATAGACTGCACCGCGACCCAAGACATCTTTAGCTGCTGCACCATTCTTTACCAAAGCCGCCATTCTTAGTACAGCAGATACTGGCAACTCCGACTGCCCCTCAGCATCAACATCAACTTCCGGAACATTATCTGGAATCTCACCCAAACCGACTCGGTTGCCTGCCGAGTTATGCGCAGTCGCCGCCGACTCCGCATCATGGAAACGCTCAATGATTTCGCGCGCAAACAGATCTTTAACCTCTTGCGGGTTTCTCCCTTGCGCAACCTCTTGTTTAAGAACCTCTATCTCTGCCAATGACTTAAAGCTTAATAATTCATAGTAGCGCCAGATCATTTCATCAGGTAGCGATAGCAACTTCGTGTAAATCTCACCCGGCGCATCATTCACACCCACATAGTTATTGAGCGATTTGGACATTTTCTGGACACCATCCAAACCCTCTAATAAAGGCATCGTTAGAATTGTCTGAGGATCCATACCCGCATTTTTCTGCAAAGTACGCCCCATTAATAAGTTGAACTTTTGGTCAGTTCCACCCAATTCAACATCTGCCGCCATTGCAACCGAGTCATAACCTTGCACTAACGGGTACAAGAACTCATGAATTGCAATGGACTGCTCCCCTTTAAAGCGCTTACTAAAGTCATCACGCTCTAGCATTCTCGCTACAGTATATTGCCCGGCCAGCTTGATCATATCCGCAGCAGACATCTTCGACATCCATTCTGAGTTAAACATGACCGTTGTTAACTCAGGATCTAAAATTTTGAACACCTGCTCTTTATAGGTCTGCGCATTTTGCGCCACCTGCTCTTCAGTCAAAGGCGGCCGTGTAGCACTTTTACCGGTAGGATCACCAATCATGCCGGTAAAGTCACCAATCAAGAACAGCACCTCATGACCAAGATCCTGAAACTGCTTCAACTTATTAATGAGTACCGTATGCCCTAAATGTAAATCTGGAGCAGTTGGGTCAAATCCAGCTTTGACACGAAGTTTCTTCCCCGCCTCAAGCTTCTTTACTAAGTCTTCTTCTACTATTAACTCTTCAGCTCCGCGTTTAATAATTTCTAGAGCTTCTTGAACCGATCCCATCTTAAACTTCACCTTTCAACGCATACCAATAACAATCGAGAAACAATCGCGACATCAAAAAACAAACAAGTATATCATCTTTAACATTACTGTAAGCTTTATAAACAAACATTGACTTTGCTTGAACCC
>NZ_LWGJ01001285.1:0-776 GCF_001635845.1 Oleiphilus sp. HI0132
TTTTCCTGCTCCAGATAAATCACCGCCCCTTTAGCGAGTATCTCTGACTCCTCGATAAGTGCTAAAGTCTCTGTAAGTAAGCCTTTGCGAAAGGGTGGATCGAGAAAGAGTATATCAAAGGCACCCTGTTGTTTTGGACTCGCTTGAAGCCAAGTCAATGCGTCGAGGCACTCCACCACAGCTCGCTCAGCAGCCCCCCCTAATAGCGCGTAGTTTTCCTTAAGGCTCGAGGCTGCCTGACTACTTTTCTCAATAGAGCATAGCTCACCAGCGCCGCGTGAAAGCGCCTCGAGGCCTAAAGAACCACTGCCAGCAAATAAATCCAATACTCGGGCGCCGGGTAGATAAGGCATTAACCAATTAAACACCGTCTCTTTCACTCGGTCTGTCGTTGGGCGAAGACCTTCAAGCGCCGGAAAGTTTAATCGACGACTACGCCATTCACCGCCAATAATGCGAAAAGAGCCCGTTTGCGAGCTATCTATACGATTATTTTTACCATATGGCCGAGATTTTTGTCCTCGATGGTTTTTTTTAATCCTGGCTGGCATTAGAATTTCCTGTTATGTCATGCATATTATCCAAAGCACTCGAAAAAGCTCGCTTGTTTAGACGGATCCGTGCATTGTAAGTGAATTTTAGCCTCGCCGTTGCGATCTTTTTCAAAGAGAAATTATAACGGCATGAATCAAATACCTTAAGTTGTTCATATTATGCAAACAGAAATTTTATACTCTTTGGTCACCCTTGGCGTCATTGCACTCCTAATAGCAATC
>NZ_LWGJ01001286.1:0-12283 GCF_001635845.1 Oleiphilus sp. HI0132
TCGAATAAATTCTGCACTCACGGGGTGAGCTAAAAAGCAAGCCAATAAGGCAAGTATGATTTTAAAGTTCATGTTTCGGCTATCCTTAAATCGCGCACCACAACTCACGTAGATTATAATTGGAAAGAACTTGATACGTTCGTACAAACTTCGGTGACGCTGATTAACTGTTAATGCAATTCCCGTTACTTTTAAGGCGCAAACTTACCAAGGAATCTCATACAATTCCATGCGCTTTTGTCGCATTTGCTAGGCAGTTAGCGCTTCGATCTAAAAATATTAACTCAAAACGCCTTCTGAAGAATTAAAACTATCCCTCACTCACAAAAAACCGCCCTGCACTTTTCGGTGCAGAGCGGTTTAAGATAGAGATCGGCCTTCAAACCATGAGGCCGATATTGATTAAGCGCTTATTTAGTCGCAGCCTTCTTAATACTTGATTCAACTACCGCTACAACACGACGGTTAGCCGCTCTACCTTCAGATGTAGCATTATCAGCAATAGGCTGCTCCTCACCAAAACCTACAGACTTAACACGAGCAGCAGGCAAACCAAACTTATCAGTCAAAACCTTACTTACAGAATCTGCACGACGCTGCGATAAAGCTTTGTTGTATGCATCATTACCGCGATCATCAGAGTGCCCTTCTACGGTCACAACAGTTTTCTCAAACTGCTGCATAAACTCGGCAACTTTCTCGATTTCCGGGTAGTTATCCTTAGAAAGTATAGAGCTATTTGACGGGAACTTGACATCCATCTGGATAGAAACAGTTTCTGTCAGCATGACGGGACATCCCGACGCATCGACCTTAAACGCAGCATTAGTACCCGCGCACTTATCGATGTTGTCCGCTACGCCATCTTTGTCAGAGTCTTTGATCACTACCTTTTGAACTGGCGCTGGCTTAACTTCCTCTTTAACGGGAGCAGGCTCTTGCTTCTGAACCACTTGCTTAACAGGAGTGATGACAGGTGCTTCCACCATCATTGCTGGCGCGACATCACGACCAAATGCATAACCAACAGCTAAGCGAGCACCAACATCCAGCACTTCGTTATCCAGGCTATTCATCGCAAGCACTTCAGCTCGAAGAATCAAGTTTGAGTCATAGTACTTTTTAACACCCACACCTAAATTGATCAATGACTCACTGTGGTCATCGCCACCCTCTGTTTCATATTCTAAATGACTGAAACCAGCAGAAATAAATGGACGCACATCACCACGCTTCAAATGGAACAACAGACCGGGATTGATGCGCTCTGCATCAAGCTCAGCACCACTATATTTCCCTTCAACCTCATAAGCAGATAACCATGCTTCAAGAGACATCACTTCGTTTACAGGAAGTTCAATACCACCTTCCAGGCTAAATGCGTCATCAAATGAGCGGTCGTCATCATGGTGGTAAAAAGCCCCCCCTAAAAATGCCTCAAAATTTGGATATTCGTCAGCGACAGTTGCAGTTGATACGCCAGCAGCAAGGACACCCGCAAGTAGTAAATTCTTCTTCATAATCAGTTCTCCAGAACTCTCATTTATCTAAAACTATTAATTCGTATATGTAACTATATTTAGGCACTTTCTTTGAGCAAATGAATATCGCGCTGAGGGAAAGGTATTGTTGCACCAGCTTCTTCAACAGCTTGCTTAAGTAACGGTCTCGCGTCAAAGTAAAAGCTCCAGTAGTCTTCCGAGCGAACAAAAGCACGAACCAGAAAATCAACCGAACTGTCACCTAAATTCGATACGCCTACCAAATTATTTTTATTATCAAGCACCCGCTGATCGGTTCGCAACACTAATTCCATTGCTTCTTTTGCTTCTCTTATATTGTCAGAGTAACTAATACCGATCGCGATCTCAACAGCGCGTGTTTCGTTACGGGAATAATTAGTAATGGAACCATTGGCCAAGGGCCCGTTTGGCACGATTATAATACGCTCATCCAAGGTCAGTAAGGTTGTTACAAATATACCGATATCCTTGACGGTTCCTTCATGGCCTTGTGCACTAATGTATTCACCCACCTGTATTGGGCGGAATATTAGAATCATGACACCACCCGCAAAGTTAGAAAGACTCCCTTGTAAGGCAAGGCCCACTGCCAAACTCGCAGCACCAAGCACAGCTACAAACGATGTCGTTTCAATTCCGACCATTGAGGCAACACTAATTACGAGCAATACTTTTAAAACTATTTCGACACCGCTTGAGAAGAATTTTGCCAACGTTTCATCTGGCATATTCTTATGCAGACTACTATTTACCAGCGACGAAATCCTGTTAACAATCCACCAGCCAATAATTAAAGACAGTATCGCTAATACTACCTGCCCTCCATAAAGCATGACGGGCTCTTCTACCTGCTTCCAAATATCCTGTAGTTGCTGTTCCATTATTTATCTCCTAATACCTTTTAGTTTTAATTCCATCAAATTACACTCCTAAGAAAGCCAAAAGTCACAATTTATTTTTTAATTTTATTTTGTGACTTTCTTTTATCGACTTATGTCATAATTTCTGTAATTTCATCAATTCAAATTGAGACCAACACTATGGATGACCTCGACGATCTTGACGCACTGTTCAAATCCGATGAAAAACCAAAATCTGACAACATAAAATCGGTACTCCAGAAGACACGCACCCAAACAAGTCAACACGACACGATGAGCTTTGCGCTGGTCAAAATATGGGTAACCATGGCTGAGTTGTTTGCCCCGATGTTCGCAAACTTGGCACTTAAAAATAGTGACCAACTTGCTCCCAAGAACAATCAGTCTGACCAACAGACCTAAGCGACCTATCAGGAGTTAGTAATGCTCGAAGCAATGAAAGAAACCCTAGCCGATCCGATGATACTATGGGCTAAGATCGCTGAATTCTTACCTAGCCTACTCACCGCACTAGGCCTACTGATAGGTGGATACTTTGTCGCTAAATTTCTAGCCGGAGCCATAGCAAAGCTATTTTCAAAAATCGGCCTTGACCGCTTAGCCGAAACAGCGGGCATTGATGTTGCACTGAAGAAAGCAGGCATGAGCTCAGGGCCGTCAATACTGCTATCTAAGATAATTTACTGGCTTGTATTTCTCACATTTATCATCTCTGCTTCAGATGCTTTAGGCCTGGATAGAGTCTCCGCCACCATTGATCACTTCGTGCTGTATATACCAAAAGTGATTAGCGCTCTTATTCTAACCTTGATCGGTTTATTCATTGCAGGACTTGTGCGAACTGCCATTGAGGCCTCACTTGCCAGCATTAACCTAGGTTATGAACGTACAATTGGCGGAATTATTTATGCGCTAATTGTTATCATTGTAGTGTCACTGGCGATCAACCAACTAGAGATTGAAACCGATTTGCTAAACCAGGTTGTTATTATCTTTTTGCTCTCTGCTGCAGGAGCAGTTGCACTTGCACTCGGTTTAGGCACAAAACATGTTGCCGGAAATGTCGTTGCAGGCGTTTATGCTCGTGAACTATATGTTCCGGGTAACAAAATTAAGGTTGATAACGTTTCTGGTGAAGTAATTGAGATCTGCTCTACTGCGCTGATTATAGAAACTGAAGACGGCCGCAAAATCACAATCCCCAACAGTAAACTAATTGATTCTCAAGTGGAGATTCTATCGCAATAACTCTGCTTACCAATTACTAGCATGACGCTTAATAGCGTAGAAACCAAGCACAACCATGTAGCTCTTCCTGCCAATAATGACCCTGACAATGAGTGGGTCACCCAAGCACAGGAAGAGCTGCCCTATCGTACCTGTGCATACGAAAAGCTTATTCGAAAATACGAAAAGCTGGTCTTTCATATTTGCCTGAAGATGCTCGGAAATCGTGATGATGCTGATGATGTATCGCAGGAAGTCATGCTTAAAGTTTTCCACTCGCTAGTCAAATTCGAGGGTCGCTCCAGTTTTAAAACCTGGATCGCTAGAATTGCCACGAATACCTGCTTGAGTGCTGCAGACAAGCGTAAACGCACCCGAGAACTGCAAGCAATGTTAACAGATGATCCAAGCCAAGAAAGAACAAGCACCATCAACACCACAAAACGCGACCTCGATAGCGCAATGCAATTATTAGCACCTAAAGAACGAGAAATTCTAACCCTACGTTACACAGCAGAATTACGCATCGAAGAAGTGGCCGAAGTCTGTGACCTAAAACTAAGTGCTACTAAGATGCGCCTTTATCGAGCTCAGGAAGCACTGAAAGAGCACATGAAAGCATATCAACACTAAGTCCGCCACTAAGCCGCCTCCCATGCTACAATAGCGGTATTTAACCTAGACGATTCTCTAAGAGACAAGACACCTTGAGTTCACCTGATAACGAACATCCTTACGCACAACTTACACCCGACTTCGTACTCGACGCAGTCGAGTCAATCGGGCTATTTAGCGACTCTCGCATCCTTAGCCTTAACTCATATGAGAACAGGGTCTATCAGGTAGGAATTGAAGATGGCACGCCTATTATCGCTAAGTTTTATCGCCCCCAACGCTGGACGACTGAAGCCATTCTTGAAGAGCATGAATTTACCAGAAGCTTGCTAGAAAACGACATATCTGTCGTCCCACCGATGCTAATAAATGGCAGCACACTTCACGATTACCAAGATTTCCGTTTTGCATTATTTAAGCGCCAAGGCGGATATGCACCCGAGATTGAAATACCCGACACACTCTACCGAATCGGTTGTAACATCGGCCGAATACACCAGGTCAGTAACGCAGAAACCTTTAAGCACCGTCAAAACTTTTGCATCGAAAACTGGGCGATCAAGAGCAGACAGTTCTTGCTAGACAACGACTTTCTATCCAGATCGCTTCGACCGGCATACGAAACCTTAAGCCAAGACCTGATAGATAAGATGCAACATATATGGAAGAGCTGCCCATTCAACCCGATTAAACTTCACGGCGACTGCCACATTGGCAATATTCTTTGGCGTGAAGACCAAGCACACTTTGTCGATTTTGATGATTGCCTGAATGGCCCTGCAATTCAGGATCTATGGTTGATGCTTTCAGGAGACCGGCATCAACAAACCCAGCAAATGATCGAGCTGGTTGAAGGCTATGAAGAGTTCTGCGAGTTTGATACGCGCCAGCTCAAACTTATCGAGACCCTACGTACTTTGCGTATGATGCATTATGCTGCCTGGTTATCACGTCGCTGGACCGACCCTGCATTTCCAATGCACTTTCCTTGGTTCAATACCGAGCGCTATTGGTCATCACATATACTTGAGCTGAGAGAGCAGCTATCAATTTTGGATGAACCACCACTGAAGCTCCAAGCTTACTAAGACTTGTCTTCAGTCACGCATCGCATAAACTAGGCCGCTAAGATTATTACTGGAACAAACAATGAACGAACAAGCACCAAACGTTCAAGAAATAGAAGAGCAAGACAAGGTAAAAAAGTCGACACTTGTCATCGCCATTTTCATAACAGTTTTCGTAACCTTTTTCACTTTGGAACAAAATGGGCTCATTCAGCATAACAAACAAAAAGATGACTACCCTGTCGCTGAATATAAAGCTATTTTTATAGAAAAACTTGATCAAGGCGAATACCGACTTTCTCACAAACCTTCAAACCAAACAGCCGTTTGTCATCAAGGCTATTTATTTATCCAGTCAGATAAAAATGATGGCATGCAGGGTTTGTTAGTCGATTATAAAAATCGCGGTGTACGCTGTGGAGAACTGGTAAGCAAGTAATGACTGAACAAAAACCTGACACTATTTTTTCTCAAGCGCTTGATAGCGTAGGCGACTTCAAGTTTGACGAAGCAGTTGCCCGAGTTTTCCCTGACATGATCCGTCGCTCGGTTCCCGGTTACACCACGATAATTCCGATGATCGGTCTCATCACTGAGCGCTACGCTCAGAACGATTCAGCATGTTATGACCTGGGTTGTTCCCTAGGTGCATCAACACTTGCTATGCGCCATGGCTTAAGAGACAAAAGTTGCCAACTCATCGCCGTCGATAACTCAGAGTCGATGCTTGATCGCTGCAACCACTATATCAAAATAGATAACGAAGAAACTCCCGTTGAACTTGTGTGTAAGGATATCACAGAGCTGGCGTTTCAACCTTGCTCAGTCGTGACGTTAAATTTCACCCTGCAGTTTGTTGACCCTGCATTGCGCTTAAAACTCCTCAAAGATATCTATGCTGCAATGGAGCCGGGTGGCGTACTAATTCTTTCCGAAAAGATCTGTTTTGACAATCAAAATGAGCAAAGCGAGCTAGAAGAACTGCACTGGTTGTTTAAACGCGCAAACGGCTATAGTGAACTGGAAGTGAGCCAAAAGCGAAGCGCCCTTGAAAAGGTACTAATGCCAGACACCCTAGAAGCGCATCAAGCACGTTTGAAAGAGGCCGGGTTTACTCACTCCCACCTTTGGTATCAATGTTTCAACTTTATGTCGCTGATAGCGATTAAAGCAGCTTAGGTATAACGATGGATTTCTACCCTCTCTATGACGACTTATTTGCTTTCATGCGCAGCAACAAGCTCGAACCCTGGTTGGAGACTTTAATCCCCCTACTCAAACATAAGCTTCAAGAAAAGCCTCATGGTGACTTAAAGCGTTGGTTGGAGGCCTATCATTCTCTGCCAGTTTTAAACTCCGACATCGTCAATCTAGATGCTTCACGTGTTGGTGCCGACAGCAAGGAAGGCCTAAATAGTGATACGTTTAAACAGCTTGAACAAGCACTTAGAGGTTTAATACCCTGGCGAAAAGGACCCTATGACTTATTCGGCGTTCATATCGATACGGAGTGGCGATCAGACTGGAAATGGGAACGTATCAAAGACCACATCACCCCCTTAAAAAACCGGATTATACTCGATGTAGGCTGCGGTTCTGGTTATCACTGCTGGCGTATGTTGGGCGAAGGCGCACAAAATGTTATTGGGATCGACCCGAACTTTTTATTCTTACTACAGTTCGAGACTCTAAAGAAATATTGTGGCCCTCAAGCACCCATCCATTTGCTCCCAGTACGAATGGAAGATGTGACACCACAGCTAGAGGCCTTTGACACAACTTTCTCAATGGGCGTGCTTTACCATCGCCGCTCACCTATCGATCACCTATTGGAGCTCAAGGGGACCTTGCGCCAGGGCGGCGAACTGGTGCTGGAAACGCTCATTTGTGAAGGTGAGCTAGGCTATAGTCTAATGCCAGAGGATCGTTACGCCATGATGCGAAACGTCTGGTATCTACCAACTAAAGAAACCCTGAGCTTATGGCTAAGGCGAGCCGGTTTCACTAATATTCGCTGTGTAGAGAGCAACATCACCTCAACTGAAGAGCAGCGAAGCACGGACTGGATGAAGTTCCAATCCTTAAAGGACTTCCTAGACCCAACAGACCAGAGCAAAACGCTTGAAGGCTACCCTGCCCCTTTGCGTGCGACTTTCATTGCAAATAAAAAATAGCTTGTAGTCACTCTCAACTCAAAACACTCGCTCATAAAAAAAGCCTGAAAGCATAAAGCAATCAGGCTTTTTAAGTATTGATTAGCTAAATCAGTCGAAAGGATGTCTCAGCACAATCGTCTCAACACGATCAGGGCCGGTTGAAATAATATCAACAGGCGCTTCAATCTTCTCTTCAATGTACTTGATATAGCTTCGAGCATTTTCAGGAAGGTCTTCTAGTTTCTGCACACCTAAAGTGCTTTCTGACCAACCAGGTAGCGACTCAAATACAGGTTCCAGATCTTCATAACCTCGACCATCAAGCGGTGGGCGTGTTAATTCTTCACCCGCTTTAGTCTTATAACCTACACAAACCTGAATCTCTTCAAGACCATCTAGTACATCAAGTTTGGTCAAACAAATACCAGACACCGAATTGATCTGAATAGCATGACGTAAACCAACCGCGTCAAACCAACCACAACGACGTGGACGACCAGTGGTTGCACCAAACTCATGGCCTTTCTCGGCAAGATGACGACCTTGATCATTAAACAACTCTGTTGGGAATGGACCAGAACCAACTCGAGTTGTATAAGCTTTAGTAATACCCAGTACGTAATCAAGGTACATAGGACCGAAACCACTACCGGTCGCCGTGCCACCTGCGGTCGTATTTGAAGATGTTACAAATGGGTAGGTACCGTGGTCAATATCTAGCAAGGAGCCCTGGGCACCCTCAAACAAGATATTCTCACCCGCTTTACGGTATGCGTGAAGCTCGTCCGTGACATCAACCGCCATCGGTAAAAGAACCTTCGCCATCTCAAGCACATCATCAAGCGTCTTTTGATAATCTACAGGCTCAACTTTGTAGAAGTTTTCCAATACAAAGTTGTGGTATTCCATAATTTCTTTAAGCTTTTTAGCAAAGTTTTCTGCATCAACCAAGTCACCTAACCTTAGACCTCGACGAGAAACTTTATCTTCATACGCTGGGCCGATTCCGCGACCAGTCGTACCGATCTTATCAGCACCTTTCGCTATCTCTCGCGCTTGATCAAGCGCAACGTGATAAGGCAAAATTAATGGGCAAGCCAAACTCAGCTTTAAGCGCTCCTTAACCGGCACACCTTTTTCTTCAAGTTCAGTCATTTCCTTGATAAGAGCATCAGGAGCAAGCACGACGCCATTACCAATCAGACAAGTAACGTTATCACGTAGAATTCCGGAAGGAATCAAATGTAATACTGTCTTTTCCCCGTCAATTACCAGTGTATGACCGGCATTATGGCCACCCTGGAATCGCGCTACCGTCGCAACCTGATCTGTTAATAAGTCAACGATTTTACCTTTGCCTTCGTCACCCCATTGGGTGCCCAAAATGACAACATTCTTACCCATAACTTCTCTTCTCATAGAAAAAGCACAATGCTTTTATTGCTAATTGCCAGCTAAACAAGATACTGACAAGCCTTTAAACTGAATGGACCGCTATCTTAGCCGCCCGAAATAACACTAGCCAACAGGCTCAAGAGCCCATTGTTGATCTTTTAATACCAGCTGTTTGCTACAAGAATACCCTTTCGCAGTATCTGCAGCATTTAACGCTTGAACTACCTGATAGGACTTACGTAGCGCTGCTACCTCACTATGCAATTTTTTATCATCAGACAGAGGTGCAAAGACTCTTTCCTTTTCAGGCGTTTCTGCAGCCAAGCTAGAGACTTTCAAAATAGCTTTTAGATCTGCGCTAAAGCCGGTAGCAGGACGCGAACGTTCGTCCCGACCATGATCAAAACCTTTACCGATATCATCGTAGCGGCCACCTTTCGCTAAGGCATATCCATAACCCAAGCTGAACGCTGAAAACAAAATACCAGTATGATAGCTGTATCCACGTAACTCACAAAAATCGATCCCGATTTCAACACCATCAAAACGAAGCTGAATTTGATCAATAATTCTCTGCAGCTCAGCAATAGCGGAAACAATACCTTCGTTAGCGCTTAGCTTTAAACGCTCAACACTTTGACGAATTTTTTCTAGAGACTCAACACCACCACTTAGGTTGGCAATATCTCTAATAAGTAAAATTATCTCTTTATTTGCATCATCTGCTTGAGCTAAAGCGTCCAATTCAGGTATAGATTTTCGACTAAGTGCATCAAACACTTTAATTTCAGTACTTTCATCAAAGCTTGCAGATTCTAACAGCCCTCGGTAAATTCCGACATGCGCCAGATCAATATGTATACGACCTACCTGAGCGGCATTTAGCGTATCTAGCATCAAAGAAATTACTTCAAGGTCTGCCGCCTGGCTTTTCTCACCGAATAATTCACAGCCAATTTGCATCGGACAGCGGTTAGTAAGCATGTGTGCAGGTCTAGTATGTAGCACGGTGTCTGCATAGCATAGTCGGCTAATACCGTTAGTTTTAAGCATATGCGAGTCAATTCTTGCTACCTGAGGCGTTATATCAGAGCGTACCCCCATCAAACGGCCTGTGAGCTGATCGGTCACCTTAAACGTCTGTAAATCTAACTCGTTTCCAGTCCCCGTCAGCAATGACTCTAAATACTCTATAAGCGGCGGTGATACCAGCTCGTAACCATAGGAAGCATAAATATCGAGCATCGAGCGGCGCATCTGCTCTACTTTCCACGCTTCTGGTGGCAGCAGTTCATCAACCCCATCTGGCAGTAACCAGCGTTCAGACACACTCATACAAATTCTCTCTTATGGACAGTCTTATCAAACAACATTATTTCAGCAAAATAAGGGCTGAAATTGGCCTTCAAATTCTAGAAGACCCAAAAGCACGCAATTTTACAGTTTTATTGCGCACAAAAAAACCAATGTTTGCAAAAAGCATAAAAAAACGCGAATAGAACTTATCTATTCGCGTTTTGATAGAGCGAAATTAACTTAGATTACTTCGCGTCAGGCTTCTTCATATACTTAAAGAAGTCGCTATCTGGCTTAAGCAGCAAGACATCATCTTTACCAGAGAATGTATCTGTATAAGCTTTCAAACTACGCGTAAAAGAATAGAACTCTGGGTCCTTATTGAAGGCTTCAGCATAGGTGTTTGCAGCAATCGCATCACCTTCACCACGTATTTCTTCCGACTTACGATAAGCATCAGCTTCCAGTACAATCTTTTGACGATCGGCGTTTGCCTTAATACCTTCTGCTAGCTCCTTACCCTGCGAACGAGTTTCTCTTGCTTCCCGCTCACGCTCAGTCGCCATACGACGGTATACGTTTTTACTCAAATCTTCAGGCAGGTCAATTCCTTTCACACGCACGTCGACCACTTGAATACCAAACTCACTAACCGTTTGCTCATTTAGCTTCTTGGTAATGATACTCATCAACTGATCACGCTCACCCGATACCACCTCAGTTAAGCTGCGAGATGCAAATTCGTCTCGTAAGCCTTTGTTGGTTGAGTTCGCCAACAAGGTCGTGGCTTGCCAACGATTACCCGCTGTTGCCTTGTAATAAGCTTTAACATCGACAATCTTCCACTTAATGAAAGAGTCAACGATTACAAATTTCTTACCCACGGTAAGAAAACGTGCTGGCTGTGCATCTAAGGTTAGAAGACGCGCATCAAACAAACGAACATTCTGAAAGAAAGGCATCTTGAAGTGCACACCTGGCTGAATGTTTGTTTCAACGATTTCACCAAACTGAAGCTTGATACCCACTTCTCGCTCATCTACTACATAAATCGATGCAGATAGAACAACGACAACAACCAGTAATGAAATCAAAGATAATAATGAAGACTTAGACATTTATCTGCTCTCCCTGGATGTACGGTTGTTTCTTGAACGAAGCTCCTCAATAACTTGGTCTGCAATATCTGACACAGACTGATCTACGCTATCATCATTTGATAGACTAACAGAGCGGTTAGACATTAGCTTATCCAAAGGCAAATACATCATATTGTTGCCGCCTTCTACATCCACCAAGACTTTACTGCTATTGCTGTATACCGATGAGATTGCGTCAAGATATAAACGGTCTCTGGTAACTTCTGGCGCTTTTTTATATTCAACAAGTAACTTCTTAAAACGATCAGCCTCACCTTGTGCCTGAGAGATAACCTGCTCTTTATATGCGTTCGCTTCTTCTAACATTCGCTGAGACTTACCACGCGCTTCGGGAACAACGGTATTGGCATAAGCCTCTGCTTCGTTTACATAACGCTCTTTATCCAGATTAGCCTTTTGAACATCATCAAAAGCTGACTGAACAGCAGCAGGTGCACGCGCTTCTTTAACGTTAACAATACTAACGTTAACACCCGTGTCGTAGGAATCCATAAAGCTTTGCAGACGCGTTCGCGCATTTTCTGCAAGCACAGCACGACCAGCCGTTAGAATTGGGTTCAAATCTGTACTACCCACTTCATGCCGTAACGCTGATTCAGCAGCATGTTGTAAACTACGCTCTGGATCTTCAACACGTAAAGCAAATGCTACTGGGTCCGATACCGTATACTGAACGTTAAGCTCAACCTGAACCACATTCTCATCCTGAGTCAGCATTTCTTGCTTCAACTCGGCATTTCGAACATTAGTTACGTTTACAGGAATGACCTTCTCGACAACAGGAATCACAAAGCGTAAGCCTGGGTCCAAGGTTCGGTTGTACTTACCTAATTGAAGGACAACGCCTCTTTCCTGCTCATCAATGGTATAAAATGACTTGAAGCCTAAAAAGATAACCAGCGCAATCAATGCCAAAATAAATACACCACCAGCACCCTGGCTTGAACCGCCAGAAGAGCCACC
>NZ_LWGJ01001287.1:0-2718 GCF_001635845.1 Oleiphilus sp. HI0132
AGTGTTAATAAATTTAGAGACAACTTGAAAGGCTTTGTAGAACAGATAGTTGGGAACCATGAGCCCTTAAAGGTAACTAGGCGAGCCGGTGACGATTTTGTTGTGATGAGTGCTGACGACTGGGAAAGAGAGCAAGAAACCTTATATGTTTTGCAGAATACTAACTTGATGAAGCAAATCGCTGACTCGGTAAAAACACATACTGACAATGAAGGTTATAAGCCAAGCAAGGAGGAGATGAGTGAGATCACTGGTCTTTGAGGGAAATACATGGCAAGAATATGAAACCTTAAGAGAAAACGATAAAAAGCTATATAAGGTACTGTGCCGACAACTTAAGGAAATGCTGCGTGGTAACCCTGCCGAAGGAACGGGAAAACCAGAACAACTTAAGCATAATTTATCGGGACTTTGGTCGAGACGTCTAAGCCAGAAAGACCGGTTAATTTATAAATACGACGATGAGTATATTTACATTTTTGCTATTGGTGGGCACTACGGCCAACACTAATAGGCCTTAACGCCCGGCTCACCGAGCAAATTTTATTGGCGGCATTTTTGGAACAAAAATGGTGACACTAAAATTTGTCCGGTGGAGCCGCTTGTTAAATGCTTGGATATGGAATAGCATAACAATACATATAAACAATGCGCATTAGGAGCAAATACCATGCGACCAAGTTTTGACCAGCAAGCGCCTAAGAAAGCTACTAACCTAACAGTAAACAGTGACCTTTTAAATCAAGCTAAAAGTTTGAAAATAAACTTATCAGCGACACTTGAACAAGCCTTGATTGTTCAAGTAAAAAAAGCACAACGCGAACAATGGCTTAAAGAAAATAAAGATGCTATTGACGAGCTGAACAAGTTGAGTGAAGAGAATGGTTTATTTTCTGACTCATTCAGGAGCTTTTAATGAGCCAATTTACGCTTTATTTGAACAAAGACAAAAGCAGTAAAAAAACATACCCCTATTTTGTTGATGTGCAAAACAACTTACTAAATGACTTGAATTCAAGACTAGTTATCCCGTTAACCCCTTCGAAAAAAGTTAACGAAAAAGTAGCTCAGAAGCTATGTCCTACAGTTAGAATTGAAGGAGAGGATTTCGTCCTCGTTACCAACCAAATGACAACTGTGCCTAAAACGCTTCTGAAATCCGAAGTAGACTCTCTAGAACATTATCGCTACCAAATCATTGATGCGATAGATATGTTGATTACTGGCATTTAACGCCAGCCGTAACCGGCGCATTTGTAGTGAGCAGCGCGAACGAAAAATGCCTCCGAGTTTACGGCATTGTTAGGTTTCGAATGCAATCTCTGCCTCCATAAACGTTACGGTACTTCCGTACAGTATGACTCGGTCGGCTTTGACTTCGCATGTAAGGCTGCCACCACGCTTAGAGACTTGCTTGGCGCTTAAAGTGCTTTTCCCAAGTTTACCAGCCCAGTACGGCGCAAGTTTGCAATGCGCTGCACCAGTAACGGGATCTTCGGGGATGCCAATTTTAGGAGCAAAGAATCTACTGACAAAATCCACATCGGAGCCCGGTGCGGTAACGATTACACCGCGAAAATCGAGTTGGCTAAGCAAAGAGTGGGTTGGTGTGATGGCTCGAACGATTGCCTCATTATCAAACACAGCTACGTAATCATCCGCGACCAATACCTCAATGGGGCACACACCAATGGCTTTAACCAAAGTTTCGGAAACCTCACAAGGAGTTAGTGCTAGCGCCGGAAAATCCATTTTTAGTTGATTGCCATCCTTTTCCACGCAAAGGTTGCCGCTACGCGTCTCAAAGATAATCGTTGGTTCAGTATGACCAAGAATTTCAAAGATGACATGAGCCGTTGCCAATGTGGCATGCCCACATAAATCAACCCCCTTAACAGGACTAAACCATCTTAAATTAAACCCAGTTTCTGTGGGCACGAAAAATGCTGTTTCAGATAAATTGTTTTCTTCTGCGATGGCTTGAAGCAATTCATCTTTCAGCCAGTTATCCAATGGACATACTGCCGCCGGGTTTCCCTCGAATGCACGGGTTGCAAAGGCATCAACTTGGTATTGTTTTATTTTCATATCCGATACTGTGTGATAAAAACCTAACGCCGCAATAAAGGGCGAGCGGCGCGCAGCAAAGCGAGTCCAGCCCACGGGCCCTTTCGTGGGCGATCTTTGATTGCTTGGTTATGTACTGTTGTCACGGAAAGGCCTCGATAATAGTGAGAATACCAACCAAGTTAAATATACAAATACTAAGTAAAAAATGCTAAATACAGACCCAAGCGCAAAAGTAGTGACCTGTGAACCTGTATGGACAGTATCTATTGTTGTTTGATGTTCTGGACCAATTTGAACATTTTCAGGTTTTGGTAACAAAGCTGCCACATCACTTTCTGAGAAAAACGCAATATTTAACAACCAATACGAAAACACCAAGAGAGTTGAGAATAATACGATACCAAAACGCTTGAATCGACCCTTTAAGTACTTTGAATTTAAGAATTGTAATATGAATGGGAATGTTAGAAATATTGCTAACAAAGCCACATAAGGTTGAAAGAATGTAAAAATAAGCTCGAACATTGTGACTAACTACTTTTCCTTGTATGTACATAGACATAATGACTCCCCACGTCCCAAAAGAGTGCTGACCTCCTATCGTGGGTTAGCAAAGCCAGAGCCATAATATATGTGTCATACCATATA
>NZ_LWGJ01001288.1:0-1444 GCF_001635845.1 Oleiphilus sp. HI0132
TGAATCGATCGTTGATGGCTCTGTATTAACTATCGATAGGTCTTTATTTGATACGGGTCTACCGGATGGCTCGCATGTGTACTTCGCCACCTATGGTGAGCCCGTTTTTGAGCGATTGGTTAATTTCGTATTGGAGCAAATTGAAGAGCCTGTCTGCCAAGTTATCCACGCAAAACAAGGCAACATTGAATGTGCAGCTGTTGCGTATGTAGATCATAACAACCGAATGCAACTAGCAACCTCTATGAAACAAGCTCTCGCTGCCGATGATGCCAAGAGTTGTGAGGACCAAACTAGCATCCAACGGGCTCAATCGCAGATAGATAAATTCGCTAAAGACACCCACCGAAACCAAAGCAAAATCGCAAATGTAGAGAGGAACAACCTGCTTCAAGCAAAGGCTCAGGTGCTATTGAACAATCAGGTCGTTCGTTCATTGATGTCTTCCAAACTCAAAACCAGCAAGCTCGATGACAACGCTACGGTCATGCTTCGAGCGTTGGAAGAGCAATTCAGTAAACGAGATACGGCCGTAAGAATCAGTAATGTCCCAAGAAGCATGGAGGCCCCGCTGACTGCAGGTATCATCGATGCAACGTTCCCACGTCAAGGCGACGGGCATATTGATACACCGGTGCTTATCGTGAATACAGCACTAGAGTCTCTTGCTAGAAGAGTTGATGGGAGTAAAGGTGGTGCTCGCAGACAAACAGCCAGTGCGATCATTGATGGGATTCAAAAAAATCCCGAAGAGATTAATTAATCAAGAAACTTGGCTATGAGTAACGCGCAGCTTCCGATCGCCTGCGATTTACCAGGCCGTTTAGCTTTCTACCACCAGCCCACACCCAGCGCATCAGTTGCGCTGGCACCTCGGCATGAGCTTGGCGATTCACCTTTCTACGAAGGGTCGATCGCTGAAAAGCCCCTGATCCTAGGTTAAAGGCAAATGAAACCAACGCATCAAACTGACCATCAGTGAGTGGGACATTCACCAAACGTAAAACCGCCCGCTCTGCTGACTCAACGTCTTTACGCAATAGTTCCTCGGCATCAGTCTCAGTGATTTCGGTAAAAGACTCGCCCGAACGGACCAAGTGTCCATAGCCGATGGTTGGGTAACCGGCGGGGCAGATATAAACTGACGAGCTAAAACCTTCGAATCGCTTGATCAAGTCGATGCCATCTTGGGTAATGTGGCGCATATTACTGCCCCCTAGATTTTGCCAAAGCACGCTGACCAAACCAAAAACTCATCACAGCAGCAAACAGTGCTTGCGTTTCTGGATCCCATATTTGTGGCAAAGCCACAACAAACTCCATACCCTGATCAACCACCAGCACATAAAGCGCACTGACTTTTACAGTGGTAAACAGCAGGAAGAAAGCGTAAGTGATTACCGGGCGTACAGAAGCTCGAAGCCCATCCACCCACCTTACTCCG
>NZ_LWGJ01001289.1:0-865 GCF_001635845.1 Oleiphilus sp. HI0132
ACAAACGTTAAAGTAAGAAATACAAGTCCTGATGCAGTTGGCTGCGACTCCTTGTTAAAAGCAGAAAACATTGATTTTTTTAGGGCGCTAATCAAGGAAAGGTCACTAAAATATGCAATAAAAGACTTTTTCTTGTTTAGTGGTGTTGGCAGCGATGGTTGGGATCAATACCCCAATATTGAGGTAAGTAATATTTGTGATTTTTCTAAAAAGTTGCCCGTAACCCAGATTCTAAAATCAGGCCAGCAAATCTTCCAGATGGAAATTCAAGGTAATCGTCTATATGTAATGGCAAATTATGATAGCCGAGAATATGCAAAATATGGCAGGGATATTGAATTCAGAGCAGTATTGCAAATTATTGATATAGAGAATATTGAAAACATAAAAGTTCTCGGTGAAACCGTTATTGAGGGGTTGGTTCCTCGTTTCACAGTTGACCATAAATATGCATATATTGCTAACGATGACGATATTATGATCCTAGATGTCTCTAACCCAAGAGACATTAAGGCGCATGAACACATCAAGGTAACTTTTGATGCGTTTTCTAGTGATGATATCGCAGTGATTGGAAGTCATATCTTTGTCACGGGAAATAATGTGCTGAAAGTTATAGACAGGGAAACAACAAAGTTGTCACAAGAGATTGAATTTGATTTTAGAACTTCTGATATTGTAGTTCATAATAATCGCATCTTTATTCGAGGGTGGAGAAATGGTTGGGGTAATTCAAGATCAAGAATTGCCATTTTGGAATTCAATCAAGGGCGAGCCAAGTTACGCTCCATAGTTGAAACAGGTGAGCGTATTTCCGGTTTAAAATTAATTGATAGCTATTTAGTGGGTAGACAAGGAAAAGCAT
>NZ_LWGJ01001290.1:0-3502 GCF_001635845.1 Oleiphilus sp. HI0132
ATCAATCACATAAACACTTTTGAACACGTTTTGACCTTAAATTGCACTGCAATTATTTCCCCCTCAAGCGAGCATTACTTCGTGCGCATCGACCTGTTTCTGGCCTGAGCCCAACAGCTATAAAAGATAGCAAGTAACAGGATGCCATAAAGAACTAAACAACGATTTAAAACAATTAACAAACGATCGGAGTAATTCACATGAAAACACATCTTAAAGCATTTGGTGCTTTCGTCGTGGGTGCATCAGTACTCACTACGCAAATGGCAGCCGCAAGTTCAGACAACGACAAGATAAAAGTAATGACTCGCAATATTTATCTTGGTGCCGACATATTCCCAGTCATTGCCACAGCTCAAGAGCAAGCAGCGCTGCCACCTGAACAGCAAAACCCAATCGCTATTCCAATGGCTGTGAGTGAAGTATTCCAAACGGTTCAAGCAACTAATTTCCCTGAGCGTGCGCAAGCCTTAGCCGATGAAATTGAACGTCGTCGTCCTCACGTTATTGGTCTTCAGGAAGTCTCACAATGGTTCACTGGCCCGGCTGATTCTTTAGTGGGCGGTACGAGCCCGGCAACGACAGTTGTTTATGACTATTTAGATATTCTTATGGCAGCGCTTGAAGAGCGAGGCTTGGACTACACGGTTGCCTCGGTTGTCGACAATGCTGATTTAGAGCTGCCGATGGTGACGGGCGCAGACGAGACTGGCTACCAAACGTTTGCAGATGTACGTTTACACGACCGTGACGTTATTCTCGTTAAGAATGGCAATAACATTACCTTCTCTAATGAGTACAGCGAAAACTTTACCACAAACGGTACGACCAGTATCGGTAACGCCTTGATTGAGTTTACGCGCGGCTACAACATGATCGACGTGAACGTAAAAGGTGCTGACTACCGTTTCGTCAATACTCACCTAGAAGTGGGTGGGGCTGAGCCTTATATGTCACTACAAGCAATTCAGATGAATGAGCTGACGCAAGTAATCAATGCGACAACAGCCCCAGACGTTCCAGTGATATTGGTAGGCGATTTTAATAGTAGCCCAGAAGACCAGCCATTTGAGTCTGCTTTCGGTTTAGGTACTTTGATCCCACCTTACCTACAAGCAGTGGGTAAGGGATACCACGATCTATGGTTGTCAAAGAAGAAGCCACGTGACGTCTATACCTGTTGTTTCTCTGCTGATGTGTCGGATGAAGACGCGCAGTTATACCAGCGTATCGACCACATCTTTTTCGAACCCAAAGCACGTGAGATCACTAAGCTGAAAGCCAAAGTGTTGGGTGACAGCAATGCAGATATGACAGACGAGAATGGTTTGAATCCTTCTGATCATGCTGGCGTATTTGGCAAAATAAAACTTGCCAAATAGCACCGACGAAGACGCTAAACGATAAGAAAACTGGCGCTCCTCTCTAGCGAGCGCCAGAACTATATTAAAAAGTTGTACATACATTAAAAGCTGTACTCACATTAAAGGTTGTACTATGAGGTGTTATATGAATTATTCATCCCTTAAAAAAGGGTTTAACTTGAGCAAAGTGGCCGTGCTTTTGGTCAGTTTGATGCTTGGGAATGTCGCGCTTGCCGAGTCTTATATCTATCTAACGAACAGCACGATGGAAGAATTGTCCATTAATACCGTTCAAACAGGGCACGATAATATTGACCATGGCGATGAGTGGGAGCAGCTTACCCAAACCGTTCCTCCTTTGGCAACCGTGAAATTTTTACGTTTTAATCGTGATGACGGCATTAAGTGGGGTAAGCGTTATTACTTCACGACAACTGTTCAGGGCAAAAGCTCTTCATTAGAACTTCAGCAAATGCTGGAAGGTACTTGGAATTTCAGCTACATGTGGTTGTCTGCCGAGAACGACCCTTGGCAATATGATCGTGACATTCATACGATTGCACGAGACTTTGATGGCAAGGCCTCTACGCTAGCGTATCGTTCTGAATACGCACGTGTTTCAGGTGATGACATTCACTACGTCATTGATAACGACTTTGAGCTAGAAACGCGTGAAGAGAGCAATAACAACTTCAAGGTTTTGACCTATAACGTTTGGAACCTGCTACCCGGTATTACCTCAAAGAATACACATCCTCGCCTGGATACCATCGCAGAGCTTGTAAAAGGCTACGATGCAGTTGTATTTCAGGAGCTTTTTGACCCGATTCTGACAGCACATTTTAGAAGCAAGATCAGTGAGGAATATCCTTACCTGACAGACATTCCATTCAAGCTTGGTAAGTTACTGACAGGTGGCTCTTTCATTGCGAGTCGTCACCCGATTATTGAGCACGATGATGTTGTCTATGACGCATGTCGGGCAGATGGTTGCTTAGCGTCTAAGGGCATGAACTATGCGAAAATTGATAAGGGGGGGAAAATCTATAACCTGTTTGGAACCCACACGCATGCCTACACGACAGCAGATGATATTGCGGTTCGATTTTCTCAGCTAGCGCAGCTAAAAGGTTTTGTAGATAGCAAGAACATCCCATCAGATCAACCTGTACTGATGGCGGGAGATTTCAACGTCGATAAGGTGAACTTCCCACAAGAGCACGTAGACTTTTTATCGCTTATGAATGCAACAGAACCTACAGCGTTAGGCGAGTACCCTTACTCTTACGCAGGCCCTGTGAATGTTTATGCGGATGATCAATACAATGAGTACTTAGACTATGTGTTGTATTCAAACGAGCATCAAGCGCCAGTTTATTCTCATAACAAGATGCTGACGCCTCGTAGTATTGAATGGGATCACTGGACCACTTGGGACTTGTCAGATCACTACCCTGTAGCGAGTGAGTTTGTATTCGCTGAGTAAGCCACTTTTACTACCTTAGTTGCGTATTGATACCCACACTGCTTAGTGTGGGTTTTTTTCGTTTAGAGCGAGGCAAAAGACGCTCGACTCGCTTTCTCCCGGCTGACACATCGCGCCGATATATATCAAATCTATATCGAGCTTAATCTAAGCCAATTGTGATCTATTGAGACGTTCTGCTCGTAAATCTTTTGATCACTATGCCAATGTCTTGTCTTGAACTCTAAAGAATCCATATAGGGAATATGATGAAAGAGCGTAAGTTTCAGGTTAAACCCAGCACACATAAAGGAAATAAGGCGGCGCGCTTACCTTGCCGTGGCTGTACAAAAAACTGTGGAAACTATATGGTTTGTGAAGGCCGTCCATGGAGGACTCTAAGTGACCACAACTAAGTTATCTACCCGACTTTACAGCACACCTTATCGAATCGTTGGCATCTTATATCTTGCCTCGGGCCTTTGGTGTGCGATAAATCCCACATTGTCTGCCAGTTTCTTGGGGATAAACTTTCAGAGTGAAATGGGGCTTGCCGAATTCTTTTCTGTCTATGGAGGGCTTCAAGTAGGGATCGGTTGTGCAATGATACTGTCATCATTTTACAAGCCTTACTTGGAAGGCGCCGTCTTTTTCGCAGCGATAGTATCGACAG
>NZ_LWGJ01001291.1:0-588 GCF_001635845.1 Oleiphilus sp. HI0132
TATTGATGGGGTGGCCTATTTGTTGAAATGTTATCGATATATCGAACTAAATCCGGTGACAGCGAAAATGGTTGAGCGGCCGGAAGAGTACAAATGGAGTAGCTATGGCTCAAATGCCTATGGTGATGAGCATGTTGTGACAACTCCGCATGAACTGTATCTTGAGTTAGGCAGTGATATAGAGCAAAGATGCTATCAATATCGTGAGTTATTTAAAGAAAGCTTGAGTGGCTCAGATGTGCACGGGATTCGGTTAGCAGAACACTATTGCCAACCGCTGGGTTCCGATAGGTTCAAGATCCAAGTTGCCGAGAAGACAGGGCAAAAGATTGGCCAGATGCGTAGAGGGAGACCAAAAAATGGCTAATAAATAATCCCTCCGTCCCCTTAAACATTACAATTATGTCGTTAATCCAAACCGCCAAGATGAATGGATTGGAAGCATACGCCTATCAGAAAGATGTGCTTAACCGATTACCGTCGCATAAGAATAATCGGCTGGATGAGTTATTGCCACATAACGGGAAGGCTGATCAATAGGTAATGCCCAGACGCTTACAAGGATCTTGTATAACTTAAAGATTAGGT
>NZ_LWGJ01001292.1:0-3217 GCF_001635845.1 Oleiphilus sp. HI0132
CGTTTTTCGTGGTACGCACAAGAGCTAATAAGGCTATAGCCGCTATTAATGCTGATACAAACGCGCACCTGGATCAGATTACTCAGCTAGAGGAAAGTAACCAGACACTACAAGAACAATTAGATATCGCTCTAGGTTCTGTTTCATCTTTTGAAGAACAAATCGGCGGCCTCAACAATCAGATATCTACCGTTCAAGATCAGCTCGAAAATGAAAAAGCAATTCTAGAGAATGAGTATCGCGCACAGATAGATGAACTAAATAGTACCTTCAACGCTGAGAAAGAAAGCCTTAGCTCTCAACTTACTCAAGTTGAAAAAGACCTGGCAGACCTTGCTGACCTACTTGTTACGTTCGAGCGCTGGCACGAAAGCCTAACCCAGCTCATGCTACATAATGCTGAGATGCACACGCAGAACCAGGAGTTTTTCAACATCGTTAAGCAGATTGTAATCCTTGCGCTGAATGCAGCTATCGAAGCTGCAAGAGCAGGCGAACACGGTCGTGGTTTTGCTGTAGTGGCTGACGAAGTTCGTAACTTGGCGATGCGAAGCCAAGAATTAAGTGAGAGCTATAAAGAAAATCTAAACAAGAATGACTTTTTGACCACCGCGACCTTCCAGGACATTCAGGCTAGCGGAAAAATGATACTGACCGATGTCTCGTCCACGACAGAGATTGTTAAAAATATGCTTAACCAGCTATAGAACAGCTGATAACAATGAACAGAACGAAACAAAAGTAAATTTTGGCCACGCATATGTTAGTAAATGAAGAATTCAAAAATGAAATAAAGCGCACCTTCAAAGCAAGTTTTGAAGAGTCAATAACTGCGGGGTCTGACCCTTCCCGCTGGTACATAAAAGAGCGCACAAATCTCGACAACCTTAACGAGGCTGAGTTCTACGTACTGACAATGTCCTCGCAGCTTTTCAGAATATTCGCACTGTTTCACTTTACTAAAAAGCCAGAAACAGAAAGCTTGATTTCAGAGACACTTAAGATTAACCAAAGCAATCTTGATGACGATAAGTTCTATGACTATCTCGGCGAAGTAGGTAATGCATTTTTAGGTGCCATTAAACGAGATATTGGTAAAGCAGTACCAAGCCTTGGCGTGTCGACACCAAACCGATTAAGTAAAGATTGTTTAAAGTACATGAAGAGCTTGAATACAAATTTTGAATCTCATTCAGTTGCTGAATACGATGACCAAGCCCTCTTTTACGCGAGCGTTTATTTAGTTGCCGATGAAGAACTCGATATACGTATTGATAGACACTTGATTGAACAAGAAACCGATTCAGGCGAGTTAGAAATGTTTTAATTGCATCTATCCAATAAGAAGACGCAATAAAGATAGATTTAAGCAGGAGTAAAAATGAGCGAAACCACACAAATAGTCAGTAAAGTTTTGGTGCACGAATGTAATGATGATGCACTATCTGTACTCAAAGAAGTCTGCACCAAGCATAAGCTTGTCGGCCTAAAAGTTAGTACAGGCAATAATATGATCGGCATTAAAGATGCTTCGAACGAAATAGATGACATACTAAAGTCTAACGTTGACCTCGGCGCAATATTTCTATCAGAGGATCCTGACCCGAACGGCTTCACCGGTTTAGATTTGTGCATGAAAATTCATCATACACGACCTGAACTACCGATTTTTCTTCGTAGAAGCAGCCTTACTGATACGCAAGACCTTGACCCTGATGTTCAGGAAGCAATTACAGGTGTTTATACACTTGAGACACCTGAAGCTCTAGACGAGCTAATCAGCTCATATGTGTGCAGCATGTACTATCCTATCGAGCTTGCACAGGGCATCCAGGATATTTCCTTAGATGCATTTGAGAACATCTTTAAAGGTACAGATATTAGTTGCGAGCAGCCCTATTTGGTTAAAGACCAAATCATTTACGGTGAGCTGTTTAGCCTTATACCTTTAGAAAGTGACTGGTGTCGTGGGTACATGATGCTACAGACTACTGAGAATGAGATATTGGAGCTTATTAGATCTGGACGCACTCATATAGACACAACACGCCCTGACTCTAGAGACACCAACTCGGTTCTCAATGAGCTGACAAATATGATTTGGGGCGGAATTAAATCCCGTTACTTCCATAGCGGTGAAAGCCCGGATGATGGGCATCGAACACAAGTACCGATCATTGTTAACCATGTACAAAAGCATATTTCTTTTGGTTCCACGGAACCTCAGCTATGCTTTAAATATACGCTTAACGACCCGGGCAGACGCTACCCAAATATTACCTTGTACCAGCGCCTGGTATTTAACCTAAGCTGGTCACCAGAAAAGTTCGCTGAAAGCGACAAAGCAGTTGATGATTTCGTAGATGGCGGAGAGTTAGAGCTATTCTAACCCCAGCGCATTTGCTTAAAATATTTTGAATTTATTTGAATAATAGTCTTTAGAGACAAACGAGGAAAAAAACATGGCTCAAATTCTTGTTGTTGACGATTCTGCAACCGTACGCAATGAAGTTAGCTCATTTATAAAAGGGCACGGCATGACAGTAGAAGTAGCCGTCGACGGTAAAGATGGCTTGGAAAAACTGAAGAAAGACCCAAGCATCAAACTAATTATCTCGGACGTAAACATGCCAAACATGGACGGTTTAACCATGGTTGAAAAAGTACGCGGAGAACTTGGTAACGCAACTGTAAATATTATCATGCTCACTACGGAGAGCGATCCACGCATGAAGCAGCGCGGTAAAGCTGCCGGCGTTAAAGGCTGGATTGTTAAGCCTTTCAAAGGTGACAATGTTGTTGCAAGTATTAAGAAGCTTGTTGGCGCTTAAGCAAACAACCTTATTGCCCCCCCTGAAAAGAGCGATTTATTCGCTCTTTTTTTTGCCTGCGAATAAAAGCAATGAGCCAAGACTGTACTTTATAATGGATACAAAAAAGGCGGGATAGATTAACTCTACCCCGCCCTTTAAAGACTAACTTAAATCGTTAATCTCGCTAATAGCGATATCCTACCAGCCAGCTTTTTCTTTCAGCGCTGAACCAATATCCGCTAGAGAACGAACAGTCTTCACACCAGCTGCCTCGAGTGCAGCGAATTTCTCATCAGCTGTACCCTTACCACCAGCGATGATCGCCCCAGCATGCCCCATACGCTTACCAGCAGGCGCTGTAACACCCGCTATATACGACACAACAGGCTTTGTTACATTAGCCT
>NZ_LWGJ01001293.1:0-1674 GCF_001635845.1 Oleiphilus sp. HI0132
CGACAGCTTTTTACGCACCCCTTTTATCCTACCAAGCAATGCCCCCCCCTGATTTTTATCAACAAGAGGAATTATGCGATAACCAACTTCCAGGCCTATAATATCGACCGACAAAACATCATCCCAGCCAAGCTCTTTGTACTCTTCTTTAGGCTGTCCATCAGCCGATATTTGACCTTGATTATCAGGCGTTACATTAGCACCGCCAGACATATTAGGCTGAGCACCTGACCTGCGAGCACCCGGAGCGCTTGCTTCAACCTCTTCACCTTTCGATCTCTTGTTTTGACCATACCAAGCAAAAAATGCTAAACCGCCACCCAAACCCAAGAATGCCAAATGAGGCATGCCCGGTACCAGACCCATTGCGATAAGAATGCCTGAGGCCACATATAAAGCCTTTGGGGATAGAAACATCTGATCAAGAACTTGTGACGACATGTCCTGCATACTACTAACACGTGTCACCATAATTGCTGCGGCGGTAGAAAGTAGTAGCGAAGGAATCTGTGCAACCAAGCCATCACCAATAGTCAGTAGCGAATACTTTTCCATTGCATCAGAGAATTCTAGATCATGCTGCACCATGCCAATAGAGAGACCGCCTATGATATTGATCGCTAAAATCAACAAACCCGCAATGGCATCACCACGAACAAACTTACTGGCACCATCCATAGAACCATAAAAGTCAGCCTCCGTTGCAATTTCTTCACGACGTGACTTGGCTTCTTCCTGTTCGATAATGCCAGCATTAAGATCAGCATCAATCGCCATCTGTTTACCCGGCATCGCATCGAGCGTAAAGCGCGCACTAACCTCCGAGACCCTGCCAGCACCCTTTGTTACAACAACAAAGTTAATAATCATCAAAATAGCAAAGACAACCAAACCGACAGCGTAATTGCCTCCAATGACAACCTCACCGAAGGCCTCAATCACCTTACCTGCAGCATCGCCACCTTCGTGCCCCTCCAAGAGAACAACACGAGTTGAAGCGACATTTAGCGCCAAACGTAAAAGCGTGGCAACTAACAAAACGGTTGGGAATATCGCGAACTCAACGGGCCGCAGGGAGTAGACACAAACAAGCAAGACAACAAGCGCCAAAGCAATATTGAAGGTAAACAACAAATCAAGCAGGAAAGGAGGAACAGGAAGGGTCATCATCCCCAGGATTGCAATCAATAGCACCGGGATGGCGAGATTACCCTGAGTAAGAACCTTGAATTGTTGAAGCATTGCGGCTTGCTGCATAAATATCACTACCAAGACTGATATCGTCACTAATTTGACGAAAAACAAATATCAGTAAGGTATCAGCAAGATTCACGCCGACTTCTACAGTTTACGGTAATTAGGCAATGCCAGCCCCTTAATCAAGAGCCATCATATTTAAGATCATCCGGTATGGGGAAGTCCGGTTTCGGAGGTTTTGTAATAACGCGACGCCTAAACTGCTTAAGCTGAAATACGTATGCCAGCACTTGTGCAACCGCCATATACAAACCACTCGGAATTTCCTGACCAATCTCGGCATGATGGTAGACCGAACGCGCAAGCGGTGGAGCCTCAACAATTTCGACATCATGTTCGTTGGCAATTTCTCTAATCTTCAAGGCGACTTGATCATGCCCTTTCGCAAGCAAAATTGGCGCGGCATCTTCTTCAGGT
>NZ_LWGJ01001294.1:0-2960 GCF_001635845.1 Oleiphilus sp. HI0132
AGGGATTGAGACACATCTAAAAAAGCTTTTATCTTTTCTCTGTGTAGGCCGCAGGCCGCTCTGTGTCCTCGGTGGTGAACCGTCTTTTATGTTTTGATCTTTAAGGGATAAACCGATGAACCACCGAGAGCACCGGGCGCTTCGCTGCACAGAGGAAAAGATTGAGACACACTATAAATTTTTTTACCTTTTCTCTGTGTAGGCCGCAGGCCGCTCTGTGATCTCTGTGGTGAACCTGCTTTTGTGTTTTGATCTTTAAGGGATAAACCGATGAACCATAGAGGACACAGAGCGCTTGCTGCACAGAGAAAGTGTCAGCTTTACTCAAATATCAAATCTGCCCTGAAGATCACTAATTAGCTTTTGAGCAAAGTTCACTATTAGGGGAATATTATCTTTTGACAGATTAATTGCTTGGCTAAGCTGCCCTGCATCTTCAATGTATTCGTGAATCATTTGATTCCGAATTCTTCTTAGCTCTAACCACGTATCACTGCTTTCCAAATAGCCAAGCTTTTCAGCTCTATCCAGATTATCGATCGCGACACCTACTTTTTCTTGCGTAGCCTTGAGCCATGCAACCAACAACTTATCACCAACCGTATCTTGCAGGCGGCAGAAGCGCCCCACATAGGCCTCGAGCACCTCAGCCAAGTCAGGGTTAGTATCTAACTGCGCCGCCTTTTCCTCGTCAAAACCACCTGCAAATAGCTTTCCTTCAGAGTATTGTAGATGAGTAATTTCTTTTGACACGATTCGGCACAGATACCGTAGCCTTTCTAACTGACCTTGATCTAGGGTCATAACTTAATCCCGGTTTCTTTTGCTATGGTATGTATTGGCGAAAGCTCTACACTTGGTGTTTGAAGTATCACATCGGTTTTACGCCCATGAAACAAGCGAGATACTTGCGTGCTTATTTTAGCCGCAACGAATACGAGTTCGTCGATATCGTGCTTTGACACCACGAGTAGGTCTATATCACCGCCCTTTGCATGATCATCCACTCGCGAGCCGAACAACCACACTTCTACGCCAGGATCAATTAAACTGGCAACGATACCTTTAATGGATTGCGCTTGCCCTTCTGTAATTCTCATTTCTGCAAATGACTCTAACTATAATTTAAAGCAGTGAATTTTCATGCCTTATCTTACTGGAAGGAATTAGACTTTGGTAGCCACATAGCGCTTCGCTGCACCGAGGACGGGATAGAGCCACATCTAAAGAAAGCCTTAATCTTTACTCGGTGTAGGCCGCAGGCCGCTCTGTGTTCTCGGTGGTGAACCGTCTTTTGTGTTTTGATCTTTAAAGAAAACCAATTGAACCACAGAGGACACCGAGCGTTTCGCTGCACAGAGGAAGGAATTGAGACACTTCTAAAAAAAGCTTTTTATCTTTTCTCTGTGCAGGCCGCAGGCCGCTCCGTGTTCTCGGTGGTGAACCGTCTTTTAGGATTTTGAACTTAGGAATTCAATATACCATGGCATCGCTTCGGAAATACCTTCTAGAATTCGATACTCTGGCGCATAACCAAGCTTTGCCTTAGCTTTGCTTGTATCGGCTTGCGAGTGCCTTACATCACCAGCTCGGAAGTCTCTGTAAATTGGCTCTTTCGAAACATCAACATCATTCTCAGCTAGTGCTTTTTGTATAGATACATACAAGTCATTCAAGGTTGTACGATCACCCAGTGCGACGTTGTACACTTCATCTTTAGCTTCGTCAGGTGCAGTGGCCGCAAGAATATTCATTTGCACAGTGTTATCGATATAGCAAAAGTCTCGACTTGTTTCGCCATCGCCGTTAACGAAGACATCTTCACCTTCAATCATTGAAGAGGTCCACTTTGGAATAACCGCTGCATAGGCACCATTAGGGTCTTGTCGCTTGCCGAACACATTGAAATAACGCAAACCAATCGTTTTGAAGTCATAGGTTCTGGCATACACACTGGCATATAATTCGTTTACGTATTTGGTTACCGCATAAGGTGAAAGCGGATTGCCGATATTTTCTTCTACTTTAGGCAGCGCGGGGTGGTCACCATAGGTTGAACTACTGGCCGCGTAGGTGAAGCTTTTTACCTGCTCTTCTTTTGCAGCCTGGAGCATATTGAGAAAGCCAGTGATATTCGCTGCATTCGTGGTAATCGGGTCTGCGATAGAACGAGGAACGGAGCCAAGCGCTGCTTGGTGTAAAACATAGTCAGCACCTGAAACCGCCTTCTGGCAGGTTTCGTAATCTCTGATATCACCTTCGATAAATGAGAAGTTCTGCCACTGATCAGACGCTACCAAGCCTTGAACTTCATCTAAATTGTATTGATGCCCAGTGGCGAAGTTATCCAAACCTACAACTTTTTGGTTTAGTTTTAGCAGTGTTTCTAGCAGGTTAGAACCGATAAAACCGGCAACACCCGTTACCAACCAGGTTTTGGGGCTGTCTGTTAGCTGCTGTTTTACATTTTCATAACTTGTCACGACACTTATTTCCTTTCTATTTAGAGTTGCTCAGGGTTGTTTGAGACAGGGGCGGTATTGTTAATTATTCAGTTTCCGGCAAAGGTATCCGCTAGCTTGAGAACAGTAACGATTAAGGCTATCAAGCCTATGCTCCAGCGCATATTCTTGTTTATCGCTTCAGATATCTTCAATTCAATTCGTTTTTCAAAAGCGTCCATTCTAGCCCCCATAAGTTCGAAGCCTTTGTTTACCTTTTGTTCCAACAACTTGAATTCGCCTTTCAGGCCGACAAACTCGCCTCTTAGGCCTGTAAAGTCACCTTTCAAATCAGAAAACTCACCTTTCAAATCAGAAAACTCACCTTTCAAGCCAGCAAATTCACCTTTCAAGCCAGCAAATTCACCTTTAAGGCTTGCCACACTATCGGTCACTTCATTTAATTTTTCATCTAAATGATTGATATGATTATATTGCGACTTAAGCAGCAGTGTATTG
>NZ_LWGJ01001295.1:0-1447 GCF_001635845.1 Oleiphilus sp. HI0132
GCCGTTGTAATTTCCATGCACGTCATCAAAAATGCACCATCACCAATAATACTGACAACGTCTTTTTCAGGATTAAGAAGCTTTGTTCCGATAGTCGCAGGGACAGCATAACCCATGCAATTGAAGTCGGTAGGCGAAATCATGGTTCTCGCTGTATGAATAGGCATAAGTTCTGCCGTTAAGAAGGTATGGTTACCGTCATCAACCACTACATAACCGTCATCAGGCAGCCTTTTCCTTAAGGCATCAAAGAATAAAGCTGGATTAACACGAGAACCACTATCGTGCTTATACCACTCTTGTTTATACGAAGCCTTTTGCTCTGAGATGAGCTGACTCACTTCCTTATAACGCGCATCAAAACAGATATTATTCTCATGTATTTTAGCTTTGAGCTTACGTAATAACGCGGGCAAGACCTCATTTGCATCTCCCTGGATCGCTACTTTCGCTGGGTAGTTTGTATTGAGAACTTTAGGGTTAATGTCAATATGAATCAAAGATTCAGGAACCGTAACGCCAAAGCTACCTGTACCAATTTCTCCAAAACGAGTCCCTACCGCAAGCAAAGCGTCGCAATCTTCAAATGCTTTCGTTGCGGCAGGCACTGCTGCAGCCCCAAAACTCATTCCCGTATGCATAGGATCATTTGCCGGAAAGGAGCTTAAGCCTTGCAAGGTAGTAGATGCCGGTGCGCCAAGCAAGCTAGCGACTTGCGTAGCAACATCAGAAACGTCCACCGCTCCCCAGCCCAAAAACAATCCGGGCTTATTAGCCTTAATTAAGATATCGACCGCTTCATCTAGCTGCTGTTCAAAATGACCAGACTCGACAAGCGCCTTTTCACTTAAAAATTCGGCATACGTTATTTGTCGTTCAACCTCCGCCGTATAAAGCTGTATATTCACTGGTATCTCAACAAATACTGGCCCTGGTTCGCCACTCGTCGCAATTTCGTAGGCTTTATATAGCGTTCTAATAATATCTTTCTGGTGAGCTACCTTAAATGTTGCCTTGGTAATTGGCGCTAGCATCGCATGCTGATCCATATCGTGAAGCTGGTATTCAAAGTCTGAATCGCTCCGCACACCACCCGACAACACCAGCATTGGAATACCGTCAAGAAATGCTTCGCCAATACCACTAGCTGCATGCGTAGCGCCTGCCGCAGGAACGATAAGCATTGCACCAACCGTATCACTGGTTCTACTAACAGCATCTGCCATGAACGCGCCACAGCCTTCATGAGTAACGAGCATAGGCTGAATGGTGGCCGACTTATTTAACTCATCATAGATCTCGGTATTGTGAACACCCGGTATACCAAATGTATGTGAAATCCCAAGTTGCTCGAGTGCATACCTAACTAGCCAAGCGCCTGTTTTCTTCATGTATCACCTTTAAGATTCTTTTTTCTATATAAATTTATTACAGGGAAAATGTATTA
>NZ_LWGJ01001296.1:0-1659 GCF_001635845.1 Oleiphilus sp. HI0132
GGTGAAGTGTGTCGGCAGAATTTAACAAGGAAATTGTTTATGTCTAAGTTACTATGCGGTCTAGCAGCCGGTATTCTAGTAATCAGCTCTACAACAGCTAACGCTGGATTAATTGGAGATACGGTAGATATTAAAGACAGGTTTGGCACACAATCAGCCGTTGTCGGGGCAGGGAGTGAGACGCGCACAGGTGGGTATGGTTTTGGAGTAAGTCATTTTATCAACTTGTCGGACAACGAGCTCTCAATTGGACTGGTTAATAGCTCAGCGACTCAGTGGGACTGGTCTGGATCAAATGGTGATTTCTGGGAAGTTCTAAATATGGATTCTGTTGTAGACTCTTCAGCAGTAATTTCAGGTTTTTCACAAGTTACAGGCCATTCTCTATATAGCTTTGATACATCGTTTTCAGACCACGGTATCCGAGTTGATATGGCAGGATTAAGTCCTTTTAGCATTGCTTCCGGGGATTTCGTTAGCTTTGATTTTTCCTTTGACTTTAAAGCGGTTAGTGTTCCTGAGCCAGCTACATACTCGCTGCTAGGTCTCGGGCTTCTAGCTATGGGGTTTGCGCGTCGTAAAGCTAAATAGTAGTCCAGAGTTTAGCGCAGCAGCAGCTCGGGGGAAGCCCTGAGCTTCCTCGAGAGATAAGGCTTAAGAAGCAACTTTCTTAAGGCTCTTCCTTTTTTGAATGGCGGCGATACATAGCTGTAATTACTTCGAGTTCTATGAAGGCTCATTTTCGAGCTATGTCAGTCATCGATCTTATTGTATAGCAGATTACTAAATGAATAGGGCGTTATCTTGGGTTAAATTGTATTGTTATTCCTTAACGAACAGCTTGTTAATTCTTATTCAGATTTTTTAGCGCATCATTAAGCATTTCCTCTGGCGGCTCTTCATATATAAGAGTTGTTGAGGCGTTTACATGCCCAGCAATTTTCTGAGCCACTTTAACTGACTTCTTCTGTTTATGGATCACATCTGTTATCAGTGAACGGCGACCACTATGTGAACTTGCTTTCTCGATCCCGGCCCAATTTCGGAGCATGAGAGCCATATGTTCCTGAAGTGTATTAGGAGAGTAGGGGCCACCTTTCTGGGTGATAAAGAGTGGATCACCAGGCTTTAGGTGTGATTCTTTTGATATACGAATTTGTAAATACTCAGTAAGAGCCCGCCTCAAATCAGTATCAACCATGGGAAGATCACGGGATTTACCTTTATGTTGTTTCACAGGAGGATAGAAATCTTCAGGGTTTACGTCAGCACCTACCTGAACCAGTTTTTCAACTTGACGTATCATTTGATCAAATGCTGACTTCTTAAAGCTGATGGTTTTGCGCTCATATTTACTCTTTGAGCGTTTCATGGCATCAGCGCCTTTCGTATACGAGGCGGGTAAGGTCATCACCTGAAGTAATGTGAAGTCGCAACGAGAAGTTAGTTGTGCAATCTCTTTTATTTGTAGCAAAGCAATCTCTTGCGCTCGCAATCCGAGCTTGAAACTGATTTGCATAATTGCAGTATTTTTCTCTGGATGACGGTTTTGCAGAATAACTTCGAATAAATGATGCTGTTCGTCTAAAGAGGGTACACGAGCTTGTCCATTTTTAGGCATAAATCAACCTTGCAAACAAAATCCGTAATAATGGGAAT
>NZ_LWGJ01001297.1:0-16397 GCF_001635845.1 Oleiphilus sp. HI0132
GGCCGGGAAACAGCATGCCTATTCTTTTGCCTATGAGTTGAGCCTTCAGGGCCAGAATGTCGTTAGTGGTTTGGCTTTGGGGGTTGATACTTTGGCCCATCGAGGAGCCTTGGAAGCAAGTGGCATTACCTGTGCTGTTTTGGGGACGGGCTTAGATCTTGTTTACCCAAGGCAAAATCAAAAACTAGCAGAGCAAATTATGGATCGAGGAGTGCTGGTGTCGGAAATGGCTTTAGGGTCTCTGCCTGTGCCTGCAAATTTTCCGCGACGAAATCGTTTGATTTCGGGGCTTTCTCAGGGTTCATTGATTGTTGAAGCTGGCCTGAAAAGCGGATCATTAATCACTGCGAATTATGCGATAGAACAGAATCGGGAGGTATATGTCATTCCAGGGCCTATTGATAGTGAAGTGGCTGCCGGATGCAACGATCTGATTAAACAGGGAGCGCAGCTGGTGACATGTGTCGAGGATATTCTAGCTTTTCCTTGTCGGGACTCTTGTATGACGGTAGCGTCTTCCGCCAATAACTCAAAGCGTGAGAGTCCGATTGGGCGCAGTACAAGCGCTATAGTGGGCAAGGCTGAGGGTCATGCAGCTGAAACTCAGTTGTCACATGAACTTTTGCCCGATGAAGGAAAGCTATTACCTCTGATTGATTTTCAGTGTACCTCCTTTGACGTTCTAGCTAGCGAGAGCCAACTGGAAGCTGGCGTGCTATTGCAAAACCTGGTGAGCTTGGAGCTAAAAGGTTTAATTTCTAATGTGCCAGGTGGCTATCAGCGTGTGAAATCAGTAAACTCAGCCCAATAATTATGGTCACTTGTCTAAAGTGCTTTTTGAAGTGTAAATAGCGTCGATAGGAAGAGAGGTTTGGGTGTCGCTAAGTCGTTTATCTGAATGGCAGGTTCAGTTTGCTGCTAATATTCTCAAGGGTGGTGGAGTGATTGCACATCCGACCGAGGCGGTTTGGGGCTTGGCTTGTCATCCAGACAACAAGCAAGCCGTTTATAAGATCCTGGACTTGAAAACCAGACCCGTTGAAAAAGGCTTGATCTTGGTTTCAGGAGAGGCTTGTTATTTTGACGTTTTACTTAAGGATTTGCCCGAGGCACTTCAGCGTAAGTTTCTAGCGCCGGTTACGAGGCCGACTACTTGGTTGGTGCCAGATGAAGCCAACAGAGTGCCTTCATATATCAAGGGGCGGTTTTCAAGCGTTGCCTTGCGTCTTAGTACGCACCCTTTAATTGTTGAGCTTAGTCGACGAGTCGGAGCACCTCTGGTGTCTACTTCGGCTAATCCTTCTGGCAAGCATCCGGCAATGAACCTACGTGAAGCACGAGACTACTTTAGGGGGAGAGTTGATTATCTTCTGCCTGGCCGCCTTGGCGGCTTCGATAAACCTTCAGAAATTAGAGACCTGGTAAGCGGAGAGTCGCTACGGGTCTAGCGTTGGATAAACTCAGCGCATACAGAATAAATATTAGGAGTGAGTGCATGTTAGAACAGGTCAAAGCTTATTTGCTCGGTTTGCAAGATAGTATTTGTGAAGGGCTGGAGCAAAGTGATGGTCAGGCGCGCTTTGTAGAGGATGCCTGGGAGCGCCCTCAAGGTGGCGGTGGTCGAACTCGAGTGATTAAAGATGGGGCTGTTTTCGAGAAAGGGGGTGTTAACTTCTCTCATGTTTACGGGGACTCATTGCCGCCTTCGGCAACTAGTGCCAGACCTGAGTTGGCAGGTCGTCGCTTTCAGGCGATGGGTGTGTCTTTGGTTATGCACCCTCATAACCCCTATGTACCGACCTCTCATGCCAATGTTCGCTTCTTTATTGCGGAAAAGGACGGTGCTGAACCCATTTGGTGGTTCGGTGGTGGTTATGATTTAACGCCTTACTATGGTTTTGTAGAAGATTGCCAGCAATGGCATCAAGTTGCAGCGGAAGCTTGTGCGCCTTTTGGTGAAGAGGTTTACCCTAAGTATAAAAAGTGGTGCGATGAGTACTTTTACCTGAAACATCGGGACGAAGCGCGCGGAGTTGGCGGCTTATTCTTTGATGACTTGAATGAATGGGGCTTCGAAAAGAGCTTCGAATTTATGCAGGCCGTGGGCAATTCCTATGTGAAGGCGTATCGCCCGATCATCGAACGGCGCAAAGATAGCGAGTATGGCGAAAGGGAGCGACAGTTCCAATTGCATCGTCGTGGCCGTTATGTTGAGTTTAATCTAGTATTTGATCGCGGTACGCTATTTGGCCTCCAGTCTGGAGGGCGCACTGAGTCGATACTTATGTCGATGCCTCCGCTGGTCAGTTGGGATTACAACTATCAGACTAAAGCAGGTTCAAGAGAAGCTGAACTGACCGAGCGCTTTTTGCCGCATCAGGACTGGATCTGATAGTCTTCAGGGAGTAAGGAAAAATACATGTCAGATAAATATGCCGTTGTTGGTAACCCCGTTTCTCATAGTAAGTCTCCATTGATTCATAGTATGTTTGCCACGCAGACGAAGCAGGCACTTACTTACGATAAAATTGAAGCGCCAGTCGATGATTTTACATCAGTGGTCAAAGGCTTTTTTGCTCAGACAGAAGGAAAAGGCCTTAACGTTACCGTGCCTTTCAAAGAGCAAGCTTGGGACATGTGTGACAAGCGTAGCCTTGGTGCTGAAAAGGCTGGTGCTGTAAATACTTTGTACCTTGATGAGCAAGGCTTGCTTTGCGGTGACAATACAGATGGTTTGGGTTTAGTGTCCGACATTCAGGGGCATGGAATTAGCCTAAGTGGAAAAAAAATACTGATTTTAGGGGCAGGTGGTGCTGTAAGAGGCGTATTGCAGCCTATACTTGAAGAAAAGCCAAGCAAGGTTGTGGTGGCCAATAGAACCGTTAGTAAAGCGGATGCTTTGGTAGACTTGTTTCAAGATCAGGGGAGTATTGAAAGTTCGAGCTTTGAAGCCTTGAACGAAGCTTTTGACTTGGTGATTAATGGTACCTCGGCCAGTTTATCGGGTTCCTTGCCACCAATTTCGAAATCGATTATCGGTGCTGCGACGGTTGCCTACGACATGATGTACGGCTCAGAGCAGACTGTCTTTAATCGGTGGGCTGAAGAGGCAGGGGCATCCCAGACAATTGATGGTCTCGGGATGTTGGTCGGGCAGGCGGCAGAAGCTTTTCGTGTTTGGCGAGGCATTTTGCCCGAAACCTCTGAGGTCATGGCTAGGATTAGGGAAGAAAGCTGAGCGCTTGCTATAAAGTAAGGCTTGCAAGTGGCCGATAGGTAATAAGAATAAAACGGCCTGAATATTGCTTATTCAGCGTGACTACAATGAATTGTCAACAATGCGGCCAAATCTTGGCACATAGGTTTTGATTTTATGGATTTAGCGACCCTCATAGGTCTGATTTTTGGCTTTGTCATCGTCATTGGCGCGATTTTAATTGAATCCAGCATTATGGATTTCGTTAACGTGCCGGGGCTCGTTATTGTTGTCGTGGGTACGATAGCCATAACCCTGGTTAAATATCGCCTGACGTCAGTGGCCACTTCTTTCAAACTTGCCTTTTCAACTGTTTTTCTTGAACGTACTGAAAACCCGGTTATGTTGATTGAGAAGGTTCGGGAACTTTCGGGTATTGTTCGAAAAGAAGGGATTCTTGGCTTAGAAAATGCTGAAATTGAAGATGAGTTTTTGGCAAAGGGGATAGCCTTGTGTATAGATGGCCACCCTTCCGAGTTTATCGAAGAGCTATTGATTCAAGAGCTAGAACAGTCTATTGAGCGATATGATACTGCCGAAAAGGTCTTTCGTGGTGTGGCAGAAACAGCGCCAGGGCTAGGTATGTTGGGCACCTTGGTCGGCCTGGTTCAGATGTTGAATAATATGGCGGCCCCCAGTTCAGTTGGCCCAGCGATGGCGGTGGCATTGTTGACCACCTTCTACGGTGCCTTTATCGCGCAAGTGGTGGCGATTCCCTTGGCTGATAAATTAAACCTAAAAGCAATGGATGAGCATCGTAATATGTCATTGGTTATTACCAGTGTTCAAAATATTCTGAAAGGTCAGAACCCTCGCGTTATTACCGAAGTCCTGGTTAGCTATTTACCGCCTGCCCAGCGTGAAATTGTTAAGGCAGAAGAGTAAGTACGATGAGGGCGATTCCTAGGCCAAAACCTAAGGCAAGTGGTTCGTCCGGCTGGATTGTCACCTTTGCGGACTTAATGTCTTTGCTGCTGACTTTTTTTATTCTGCTACTCAGCTTTTCCAAGATGGATCTTCAGAAATATGAAGTGATGGCGATAGCTATGGCTTCATCATTTGGCATCGAGGCTTTGACCGGTGAAAATAAGGCGGGAGGCGCAATTATTTTTGCTGAAGCGCCCGCTATTCCCCCACCACCCGCGACGACAGACGAGCAGTCTGAATTGGAGAAAGAGTTCGAAGACTTTGGCGACTCCGATATAGAGATGTTGGAAGAGCCTGAAGAGAAAGAGAGCGAGGCGGCACAAATAGACCCGAGTATCGATAAGCTCACAGAGAGTTTGGTTGATAGTCTGGAATCTGAAATCCTTTCTAATGCTTTATCTGTAAGTTATGACTCCAACAAAGTGGTTGTGCGTTTCTCTGAGGCGACTACTTTTCCATCAGGGAGTGAAGAGCTAAAAGATGCAATGTTCCCGATTCTTGAAAAAATAGAAGAAGTACTTGCTACTTGCGAGGGTGAAATAACGGTCTCGGGTTATACCGATAATTTGCCGGTTAACTCGGCGCGCTATCGTTCAAATTGGGATTTGTCTGCAGCACGGGCTGTGAGTGTCGTCCATCAACTTATTTTTAATAATAAAGTAGATGCTAACCGCGTTAGTGCAGCGGGCAGAGCAGAAACAAATCCTTTGGCACCTAATGACACCGCAGAGAACCGGGCCAAGAATCGACGGGTCGAAATAAGCGTGTTTGACCCGGTTTGTGAGGAGTCTGACTGGGACTTCTAAAATGTATCTTTCTTGGAAGGCACTAGCTCGCTATAATGGCGGCCTTTTAGTCTGTAACAAATATTTAGAAGGTGTCGTAGCGTGAGTGGACCAAGTCAACCGAAAGTCGAAGATGAGCAGTGGAGTGATGAGCGAATTCAGGGTTTTTTATCTTTAAAGCCTTTGGATGGTAGCGATCCGGATTATCACGTACTAATTCAAGCCTACCAACATATGACTCCTGATTTCTTTCAGCGTTTTATTGCAATGTTTGCTGAATCTGGCAGGAATATTAATGCTTTATCTCTAAGCGGTGAGACAATATTTGATCGCGTGTCGGAGCATGCTAAGTCTCAAGCATACAGTGATGTATTGAAATCAAATGCTGCGCTGAAGTCTAGCGAGCTATAAGCTTCTGATTCCTGATATAAGGCTGATGGCTCTATGAATGACGATATTGCCTTTCGCTTTGGCGGTATTGCTCGCCTGTATGGTTTGCCAACGCTAGAGCGTTTTCAGCATAGTCATATTGCCGTGATTGGTATTGGCGGTGTCGGTTCCTGGGCCGCCGAAGCCTTAGCTCGATCGGGTATTGGTGAAGTTACCCTATTTGATCTGGATGATATTTGCGTTTCGAATATCAACAGGCAAATCCATGCATTGCAAGACACGGTTGGGGCGATGAAGGTGGAGGCTATGGCTGCTCGAATGCAGCAGATTAATCCGCAGATCAAAGTACATGCAAACCACACCTTTATTACGCCTGCAAATGTAGAAACTTTGCTGCACAAAGGCTTTGACTATGTCTTTGATGCGACCGATAGTGTCAAAGCAAAGACTGCCATTATTGCTCATTGTTCGCGACATAAGATTAAGTTGATCTGCTCGGGAGGCGCCGGTGGCCAAGTTGATCCGAGTCAGATTCAAATTGCTGACTTAAATCGTACTATCCAGGACCCATTGCTTGCCAAGATACGCAATAATCTTCGTCGCATGCATGGCTTTTCCCGAAACCCCAAACGCAAATATCGGATTGACTGTGTATATTCGACTGAGCAATTAGTTTACGCACACAGTGATGGCGCAGTATGTCACGAAAAGCCAGCCGAAGGCGGTCCGGTAAAACTGGATTGTGCCTCGGGCTTTGGTGCGGCAACTCACATAACGGCAACATTCGCCTTTATGGCGGTATCTCAAATTCTAAAGAAACTCGCAATCCTGGCAGAATGATCTTTAATTGTAAGACGTCCCTTAAAAGGGTGTTGTAACGAGTTAAAGTGCTTCCCCATAGATGTATGTTGCGGGTGGGCCGATTTCAAAGAAAAGAATCCGTTTCTATGGTTGAGCTGCAGCTTATTTTACTGGCGAGTATTGGTGTTATTTCCCTTATTTGTCAATGGATTGCCTGGCGTTTACGTTTGCCGGCAATTTTATTTCTCTTACTTGCAGGAATTCTTATCGGGCCTGGTTTAGGTATTCTGGAGCCGGATGCCTTGTTTGGTGAAATGCTATTCCCGATTGTATCGCTGGCCGTTGCCGTGATTCTGTTTGAGGGTAGCCTTACTCTTAAATTTCAGGAGCTACGTGAACACGGCAAGATGGTTCGCAACCTTCTAATGTCTGGTGTAGTTGTTACTTGGTCTATCGGAACCATTGCCAGCCGTTATCTAGTTGACCTGTCTTGGCCGGTCGCAACCTTATTTGGTGCAATTGTGGTGGTTAGTGGGCCTACGGTGATCATGCCGTTATTACGATCGGTTCGACCCAATGCCCGAATTACCAATATTCTTAAGTGGGAAGGAATCGTAGTCGATCCGATAGGAGCGCTACTGGCTGTTTTGGTATTTGAATTTATTGTATCCAGCGGTATGAGCAAAAGCCTGGCCTTTGAGCATGTCTTGCAGACTTTTGGTTCGACCTTGGTGTTGGGGGTCGTCTTAGGCTGCTCTTCAGGTTATTACTTGGGGAGAGCATTAAGAAGTCATTGGTTACCCCAGTTCTTGCAAAATGCCGGAACACTGACGTTTATGTTGGGTATCTTCGCATTTTCTAACTTTTTGGTTCACGAGTCGGGTCTTTTGACAGTGACCATTATGGGGATCTGGCTGGCGAACATGAAAGGTGTGCCGGTTGAAGATATTCTCGAATTCAAAGAGTCGCTCAGTGTTCTTCTGATCTCGGCACTATTTATATTGCTTGCGGCAAGAATGGATCTGAGTATGGCTACTGCTTTGGGCTGGAATGCTCTGTGGGTAATTCTCATACTAATGCTGGTGGCCAGGCCTCTTTCGGTTTGGTTAGCCGCGGTCAAAACAGACTTGAGCTGGCAGGAGAAAACCTTTTTAGGCTGGGTTGCGCCAAGAGGCATTGTCGCTGCGGCGGTGTCAGCGTTATTTGCTTTTAAACTGGAGCAAGCAGGGCATGCCGATGCGGGTGCCTTAGTTCCGATGGTGTTTTTGGTTATCGTTGTTACTGTCATTATCCAAAGTATTACCTCAAGCCCTTTGGCGGGCTTGTTAAAGGTTAAAGAGCCGGATGATAATGGCTTTCTATTTATTGGTGCGAACGCCGTGGCGAGAAATTTGGCAAAGGCTATGATCGGCAAAGGTGTCACCGTTATTCTGACAGATACCAGTTGGGAAAATGTCAGGGCAGCGCGAATGGACAATCTGCCAGTCTATTATGGTAACCCCGTTTCAGAGCATGCTGAAAATAACCTGGATTTAACCGGGGTTGGTCATATGTTGGCTATCTCGCCCTATAAACAGTTGAATACTTTATCGACCTATCATTATCTGGACTTAATGGGTGTTGGGAGTGTTCTTGGTTTGCCTGAAGGTGATCAGGATGTGCGCGCTAGTCATCAATCGTCTGAAAAATATGTGCGAACACGAAATCAGTTTGACGAGGGAGCGACCTTTGCAAAGTTAGCGAGCTTGGTAAGTAAAGGCGCGACAATTAGAACGACGCAGCTCTCTGAAGAGTTTACCTATGAGGACTATTTACAGCTCCATGGTAATCGGCTGACGCTATTGTTTGCGATTCGTCCAGATAAGCAGGTTGTGCCTTTAGGCAGAACAGATGCAAAGCCTTCAGTTGGATGGGAAATGATTAGTTTAATACAGCCTGAGCCAAACCCTGAAGGGCTGGCTCAGTCTAGTAGTTCATGATCTAGTTGTCACCGTGGTGAGGATGGTCAATACGGTTGATCAGTGCGCGAGCAAAGTCTTGACGAGTAATAATGCCAACAAGCTTGCCGCCGTCCATAACCGGTAGTCGTCGTCGGCCAGAAGTGAAGAACTCTGCGCAGACAATGATATCATCTTCTTGTTCAACCATGTCTAGCTCGGTCGTCATGTGATCGGCGACTCGATCACCTACTGATTGGTAGTAGCCGTCATTTAGAGCTTCTTTCAAACAATCCAATTCTGAAAGAATACCAACCAGCTTCCCTTCATTATCTATTACCGGTGCGCCCGAACGGCCTTTTTTTACCAGAGTTCTTAAAGCCGTAATAACGCTGTCTTCAGGTTTGAAGGATAAAACATTTGGGCTCATATAATCTTTTATTTTTACGGAATGCACGTCACTTGCTCCTTATTCTGTACAGACTGGGTCATGGCATGAAGCCGATTTAGACACCGTTGTAAGATACACTATGGAGGATATCTGGGGAAAATCAAGCAAGCGGGTGCTTCATTAGGGTGAGTTTTCGTCCTTGTCGAAGATAGCGACGAAGAGATTCAGCGATATAAGGAGGAGCCTGTTCTATATTCTGAAGCTGAAAGCCAATTTGAGCATAAAAGTCTTTAAGCCACTCAAAAGGAAAGCACCAGCACTCGCGATTTGTCAGGTGTGGTTTTAGTTCGGTAAGTAGCCTGCTTCCTATGCCTTGCCGCTGCTCGGATGGAACCACGACCATGCTGCGTAGAATCAGATATTGATCGCTCTTGACCAGGCGAACAGCCGCAACGATTTTATTGTTTGAGTTGTTATTTCTAAGGATGTAAACCTCGTCTTCTTTACCGACGTGGGAATGGTAGTTCGCTTGTTTATAGAATTGCTTGGCGAGAGGAAAGCGAGGCGGGTCGAGTCGTTCCAGGGCGAAATTATTGTGGCTTAAGTCAGACATTTTACCAGCGTTTTTTTCTATCTAGGTCGCTCTCTTTTGCTTCAACCCATTCAGCACCGTCTTTGGTGATTTCCTTTTTCCAGAAAGGCGCGTCGGACTTTAAGTAGTCCATAATAAACTCACAGGCCGCAAAAGCATCTGCTCTATGTGCAGAGCTTACGCCAACGAAGACAATTTGTTCGCTCAAGTGCAAAGGGCCAACGCGGTGAATGACTCTCGCTTCAAGTATCTGCCAACGTTCAGCTGCTTGTTGAATGATTTTCTGTAAGCACTGCTCTGTCATGCCAGGGTAGTGCTCCAGGAACATGCCATTTACATTAGGGCGATCTCCGAATTCCCGAACCAAGCCTGAAAACGTGCAGATCGCGCCAGTTGCTAGGGCGTGGTTGTTCCGTAGAGTCTGGTACTCATTTTCTATTGAGAAATCTTCTTGCTGAACGCTGACAGATATTTTCATACTAACCGCCTGTTACCGGGGGATAAAATGCTACTTCATCTCCTACTTTAACAGCAGTACTTGCATCGGCGATATCCTGATTGACTGAAATAATGATCCGTTCGTTAGCAAGCGCGCTTAACCAGGGTTCGCCCCGTGACTGAAGCTTGGATTTGATATCGCCAGTCGTCTGGATGCCGTCGATCTCGGTCCATTGTTCGCTATCGCAGTCGAGCTGCTCTCGCAAGCTGGCAAAAAAAAGGATATTCATAAGGTCGTCTCGTAACTTAATAATGCTTGCTATACCGGCAAAGAAAAAATGCTAGGGAAAGGTATAAACTCGACAGAATCCCCTGCTTTTGGTTGAGTGTGTTCTTTAATCACAGCGAAACCCTCCGCCCAGCTTGCAGAGCTTAGCATACCAGAGCTTTGGTTCGGGTGACGAATCAGACGATTGCCTTGGCTTCGCTGAACTCTCAGAAATTCTCTTCTGGGGCCGGACTTTTTAATATCGAAGTCTAGGGCAAGAGAGTAACTTTGAGGTTTAGTGTCGCTAATACCTTGCTTATGGAGTAAGAAAGGGCGAGCCAATACCGAAAAGGTAACAAATACTGCGCCTGGATTTCCGGGCAAACCGAGTACTGGTGTTTCGCCAATTTGTCCATACATAAAAGGCTTACCGGGCTTGATGGCTGCGCGCCAGAAATCAATGCTCCCCAATGACTTGATTGCACTTTGTACATAGTCTTCTTCGCCAACGGATGCGCCGCCAGTGCTAATGATGATGTCGGCTTTATCACTCGCCGAGTTTAAAGCTTTAACCGTTGCTTCGAGTTGATCTGGGATGAGGCCAAGATCAACTATATCTGCGTTCAGGCTTTTGAGCATGCCGGTAAGTAGGTAGCGGTTGGAGTTAAATATTTGTGAAGAAGAGGGCTTATCGCCCGGTTCTACCAATTCGTCTCCAGTTGAAAAAATAGCGACTTTTAGTCTTCGAAACACTTTGACCTTAGCAATACCAATCGAAGCAATTAAGCCAACGCGGGCAGGGGAAAGGACTAGGCCCTTTTGTAAAATAACCTGGCCTTGTTGAACATCTTGACCTCGAGGGCGAATATTTTGCTTAGCGTTAGGCTGGGAGGAAAAGGTTACCTCCTTGTTGTGCTCATTGATTGTCGCCTGTTCTTGCATAATGACGCAGTTCGCTCCTGCTGGTATCGAGGCGCCGGTAAATATTCTCGCAGCAGTGCCACGTTCAAGTGTCTCGGGTTGGTGCCCGGCAGGAATGCGTTGTGAGATACAGAAGGCTTTACCCTCAGAGAAGTCATCAAGGTTTAGTGCGTAGCCGTCAACGGCACTGTTATCTGTGGGCGGTACATTAAGTGTAGAGACTAAGTCTTCAGCGAGCACTCTTTCGTGTGCATCAATAAGTGCAACTGATTCTGTCTCCGATATCGGGTTTGCCAATTTTTTTAAGCGCTCAATGATATCATCTAAAGGATTAAGGGTGTGTTTGACGGCTGAATCGCAGCAGCTTTGATTTGTGTTCGACATAAATAGCTCTGTCAGTATCGACGATGAAAAACGGGTTATTAGTTTAGCGTGTGCAGTGTATCGCTAAAACAGAAATAAATCGTTGATGATCATCAAGCGCTTAAGGAAGAGTTAGCAAGCGGGTAGATCTGCGTGAGTGCCGCAGCTTACGACACTACCGTCGCGCGAGTCGTACTTGATAACCAAGGAGCTGTTATTGCGATTGCCAGTGTCGCCGTTAAGGCGATAAGCGTAGCTGCAGACTCTGTTGCCGGTGTGGCGGTAAGCTCGATAGGCTTCATTGTTGTTGCCAACAACAACTGAGGGCGGGTTTTCCAATACGCCCTGCCAGACACCAATGCAGCCGTTGTTGCCTTGCCCTATATTCTCATTACCTGTGCCTTTATCAACACCAATTGGGTAGCCGATATTGTTGGTGTCAATCGTGCCATTGCCAAAGTTTGTCAGGTTTTGGGTGCGAGTGGTATGGCCTGCTGCCTGGAAGACTGCTTTGACAGTTTTAACGCCTGCCTGCAAATTTCCAGCAATGCTCCTAACCTGCGCTAGTTCAGCTTCATCAGATAGGTCACTAAATCTAGGTAACGCGATGCTTGCAAGCGCTCCAATTAATACGATAACAATGACCAGTTCGATCAGAGTAAAACCTTGGGATTTGAAGGGTTGAAGAGTCGGCTTCATAAATATATGTTTCTTAAGTAGTTTATTTAATTATAGGTACGAAAACGCGATAATTGTAAAAAAAATAGTATATTTCTGGATATAGCGTATAATCTGCGCTATCTTTATTGACAATATCCCCGATTTGGGGTGGCACTCCGCCAAAAAAATTAAATTCATCACAACTTTCCTTTAACGGCCTCGCGCTGTATCTATTTGAACTTTTACATAATATGAATCTTACCGAACTTAAGAAAAAAAGCGTTCCAGAATTACTCGAAATTGCTGCCGAAATGGGCTTGGATAATCTTGCTCGATCTCGAAAACAAACAGTTATCTTTTCTATATTGAAGCGCCATGCAAAAAGTGGCGAAGACATATATGGAGATGGTGTTTTAGAGATTCTTCAGGATGGCTTTGGATTTTTGCGATCAGCAGAAGGCTCATATCTGGCTGGACCAGATGATATCTACGTTTCACCTAGCCAAATTAGACGTTTCAATTTGCGTACCGGGGATACGATTTCCGGGAAAATCCGTCCGCCGAAAGACGGCGAGAGATATTTCGCGCTTTTGAAAGTTAGTCAGATCAACTTTGATAAACCTGAGAACTCGAAAAATAAGATTTTATTTGAAAACCTGACCCCTTTGTTTCCAAATGATCGTCTTATTCTGGAAGCCGGTAACGGTAGTACAGAAGATTTGTCAGCGCGTATTCTTGATTTGGTTGCTCCAATTGGTAAAGGACAGCGTGGCTTGGTTGTTTCTCCGCCGAAAGCGGGTAAGACCTTGATGATGCAGAATATTGCTCAGTCTGTCGCGCGCAACAACCCTGAGTGTCACCTCATGGTATTGTTGATTGACGAGCGTCCAGAAGAAGTAACGGAAATGCAGCGTTCGGTTCGTGGTGAGGTTGTAGCCAGTACCTTCGATGAGCCACCAGCTCGTCACGTTCAGGTAGCCGAGATGGTTATCGAGAAAGCAAAACGTTTGGTTGAGCATAAGAAAGATGTCGTCATTATCCTTGACTCTATTACGCGTTTGGCTCGTGCCTATAATACGATTATTCCATCGTCGGGTAAGGTCTTAACGGGTGGTGTTGATGCACACGCACTTGAACGTCCGAAGCGCTTCTTTGGTGCTGCTCGAAATGTTGAAGAAGGTGGAAGCCTGACAATTATTGCAACAGCTCTTGTTGATACCGGCTCTAAAATGGACGAGGTTATTTACGAAGAGTTCAAGGGTACCGGTAATATGGAAGTACACCTTGATCGTCGTTGTGCCGAGAAGCGAGTATATCCTGCGATTAATATTCGCCGTTCAGGAACGCGTCGAGAAGACTTGTTGATGAGTGAAGATGAGCTTCAGCGTGTTTGGATACTGCGTAAACTATTGCATAGTATGGATGACGACTTAGCAGCATTAGAATTTATTCTCGATAAGCTGAAAGACTCTAAAACAAATGATGAGTTCTTCTTGTCGATGAAGAAGCGATAGGCTGTTGTTGATGGCTCAAAAGCTTTGTTAAATAAAACTTTTGAGCTGAATTAAACATCGTCAGGCTAGAATATAAACCGGTATTTATACCGGTTTTTTTATGAATTGAATTGAGATTGTTGTGTCAGTTATGAAATATGATGACCTCCGAAGTTTTATCAAACAACTTGAAGCGCAAGGTGAGTTGAAGCGTATTGCTCAGGAAGTCGATCCTTATCTGGAAATGACCGAGATATGTGATCGTACTTTACGTGCAGGAGGGCCTGCTTTACTGTTTGAAAACCCAAAGGGTTACAATATGCCAGTGTTGGCAAATCTTTTTGGTACAACGCGGCGCGTTGCCTTAGGAATGGGGCAAGAAGACGTCAGTGCACTACGTGAAGTGGGCAAACTTTTGGCATTTCTTAAAGAACCTGAACCACCTAAAGGTTTTAAGGATGCCTGGCAAAAGCTACCGATATTTAAAAAGGTGATGGCGATGGGGCCCAAAGAGGTCCGCTCGGCTGCCTGTCAGGAAGTGCTTATCGAAAAAGATCAGGTGGATCTGTATAAGCTTCCTATCCAGACTTGCTGGCCAGGCGATGCAGGACCTTTGGTGACCTGGTCTTTGGTGATTACAAAAGGGCCTGAAAAGTCTCGCCAGAATCTGGGGATTTATCGCCAGCAGTTGATTGCAAAGAATAAGCTGATCATGCGCTGGCTATCTCACCGTGGTGGCGCACTAGACTTCAGAGAGTGGCAGCAAAAACACCCAGGTAAACCTTTCCCGGTTGCGGTGGCTTTAGGTGCTGATCCAGCAACAATACTCGGTGCAGTAACGCCCGTGCCCGATACCTTATCTGAATATGCCTTTGCTGGCTTGTTACGTGATAGTAAAACTGAAGTGACTAAAGCGGGCTTGAGTGACCTATCAGTGCCAGCGAGTGCAGAGATAGTATTGGAGGGCTTCATTTACCCTGATGAAGTCGCACCCGAAGGACCCTTCGGTGATCATACTGGTTATTACAATGAAGTGGATACCTTTCCGGTATTTACTGTCGAGCGTATTACTCATCGAAAAAATGCGATTTACCACAGTACTTATACTGGTCGGCCGCCTGATGAGCCTGCGATTCTCGGTTTAGCTTTGAATGAAGTCTTTGTACCGATTCTAAGAAAGCAGTTTCCTGAAATTGTCGATTTTTATTTGCCGCCGGAAGGATGCTCATATCGCCTGGCCGTTGTAACGATGAAGAAGCAATACCCAGGGCATGCTAAACGCGTGATGATGGGCGTGTGGTCCTTCCTTCGCCAGTTTATGTATACCAAGTTCGTAATTGTCTTGGATGATGACGTTAACGCACGAGAGTGGGAAGATGTGATTTGGGCAATTACGACACGTATGGATCCGGCAAGAGATATCACCTTGGTTGAAAACACACCGATAGACTATTTGGACTTCGCTTCGCCAGTATCGGGCTTAGGCTCCAAGATGGGTCTTGATGCAACCAATAAATGGCCGGGTGAAACAAACCGGGAATGGGGTGAACCAATTACTATGACTGACGAGATAAAGTCTCGAGTTGATGAAAGGTGGGACGACTTGGGCATCTTTGGTGGTGATCAGTCCAAGTGAACGTGCTCGAAATAGAGTCACGGGTTGAAGGCCAGCTTCGCACATACGAATTGGCTTTTGATGCGGGAGAGTCAGTATATGAAATTGCTGACAGATATGCCTTGAAGTTGCCCGTCAGTTGCCGCAACGGGGTTTGTGAGATATGCCGGGCCAAGCTCGTTTCTGGCGAAGTTGAATTCGGCCCCCGAAGGGAGCTGGTTCAGGGGCCACTACAGAAAGACTTGTTGCTGTGCCAGACTTGGCCAGTGAACTCAAGCAAAATTACAATAGATAATATCTATGGGCCAGGAGAATTGCCTGTGAAGAAAACGGTTTGCCGAGTAATCGCTGTCGAAGTGATTAGAGGGCATGTTTATAAAGTTGAGTTGCAGTTACCTGCGGGCAAGCTGCCGGAGTTTTATGCCGGGCAGTATTTGGCACTTGAGATGCCGGGTAAGGATGCTGGTAGTTATTTTTCTATCGCTTCAGCGCCTGGCTTGCGAGAAATCACCCTCCACATTCAGGCTGATCCGCACTTGAACTCAGCGGTTGAAATTGTGGACTACTGTAAGGACGCGTTGGAGAGTGGAGCCAGTGTCACGATCTCTTTACCGTTTGGAAAGGCTTGTTTGCCAAAAGTGCCTGATAAGCCGCTAATCTTGATGGCTGCTGGTACCGGCTTTGCTCAAATGAAGTCTATTATTGACTATCTCCTGGCGCAGAATTATTCGCTTCCGCTTGCCTTATATTGGGGAGTTAGAAAAGAAGAAGATATGTACTTGGCAGAGTTGGCTGAGGAGTGGGCATCGAAATATGATCACTTTGAATTCCACCCGCTTATCGCAGACATTGAAAACATAGATGCAAACGCTCATCACAATCAATTGAGTGATGCGGTATTAGCAGACTTTTCAAATTTAGCGGATAGTAAGGTTTTTGTTAGTGGCTCGCCAAAGCTTGTTCATTCTGCAATGGACGCCTTGCTGGAAGCCGGATTAGAAGAACAAGACTTCTTCTCCGATGTTCTGGAATATGCGCCACGTTCTTAAATATTAGTGGCGCAAGCATGATGGTTTTAGAGCCAAGCAGAAATACTGTCTAGCTCAGTGGCTATCGAGACTCAGGTAGGGGCAATTTTGGCAGCTCAAGATTCTCGATAAGCCCTTCGAATACTTCTTTGTCGGCATTATTTTTCGCATTTAGGCGTATATTCAGGCGACATAGCTCCGCGAGACTTTCCTTGTTTTCGTGTAGTTTGTTGCTCGCTTCAAAGTATTCTTGAGCTTTCCCCCATAAACCATTTCTTAGGCAAAGCCTACCAAGTGCTAGCAATAAGCTGGCATTGTTGGGTCTGCTTTTTAGCCATTGTTCGGCGTGGATCAGTTGCTCGGAAGTGTTTTGAGCGGCGACCATTCCATAGACGCGAACCAGCCTGTCGTCCCATTTCTTTTCCAAGGCTTTTCGGATTAAGGTTTCGCACTCGTGATCGTTGTTAAGGCGAATAAGCTGTAGTGCGTACGTTTCAAGCAACTGCGCGTCGAATTGTAATGGTGTTGGTAC
>NZ_LWGJ01001298.1:0-2709 GCF_001635845.1 Oleiphilus sp. HI0132
AAGCGCTTAAGCAATTTAAGAAGCAGGGCTTGGATATTAAATTAAAGGCGCGTGTTAATGGTACCGATATCAAGCGCGGCCTCGTAAACGTTAGCTATGAAGATACCAAAGGTGCGCAAGAACTTAAGGTTGATAAGTTGATAGTCGCTGTCGGTCGCCGACCAGTAACAGAAGACTTGTTAGCGGCTGATAGCGGTGTAAACCTCGATGAGCGCGGATTTATCTTCGTAGATGACCATTGTAATACAGGCGTTCCGGGTGTTTATGCCGTAGGCGATGTTGTACGTGGTCCAATGCTAGCGCATAAAGGCTCTGAAGAGGGGGTTATGGTTGCTGAGCGTATTGCTGGTCAAAAGACTGAAGTTAATTACGATACGATTCCCGGGGTTATCTATACCAACCCTGAAATCTCTTGGGTTGGACGTACTGAAGAGCAGCTAAAGGCTGACGGTGTTGAGTATAACGTTGGTACTTGTCCGTTTGCTGCAAATGGCCGTGCAATGGCAGCGAATAACACTGCAGGTATGGTTAAGGTATTAGCAGATGCTAAGACGGACAGAGTACTTGGTGTTCATATGATAGGTGGCAGTACTTCTGAGCTAATTGCGCAAGCGGTTATCGCGATGGAGTTTGGTTCTAGCGCTGAAGACCTTGGTTTGACAATGTTTGCTCACCCAACATTGTCAGAAACGGTCCATGAAGCTGCATTAGCTGTTGGTGGTCATGCGATTCATATTGCAAATAGAAAGAAACGTAAATAAATAATAACGCATATTCCCCGCATTATTTCAATAGATAAGCGGGGCTAGTGCGAACATAACACGGGAAAGAAAAGGGATTTACGCTGTGCCAGCAATGAGTGGCGCAATGTGATCGGTTAAGGATTGACCGAGATTTTGTCCGGCCACTTAATACGAGTGGCATTAATCAATTAAATGACGGAATGAATTATGAATTTACACGAGTATCAGGCAAAACAACTCTTTGCTGAATACGGACTGCCTGTTTCTACAGGTTATGCATGTGACACAGCTGACGAAGCGGCTGCTGCAGCCGATAAAATTGGCGGCGATATGTGGGTAGTGAAGTGCCAGGTTCACGCAGGTGGCCGTGGTAAAGCAGGTGGCGTTAAGCTGGTTAAGTCCAAAGAAGAGATCAAGGCCTTTGCTGAGAGCTGGTTGGGTAAGAATCTTGTCACGTATCAAACAGACGAGAGTGGTCAGCCAGTTGCAAAAATTCTTGTTGAAAGTTGCACTGATATTGCTAACGAATTGTACTTGGGTGCCGTCGTAGATAGAGCGTCTCAGCGCGTAGTGTTTATGGCTTCTACTGAAGGCGGTGTTGAAATTGAAACTGTTGCTGAAGAAACGCCTGAATTGATTCACAAAGCTGAAATTGATCCACTGGTTGGCCCACAGCAGTATCAAGGTCGTGAGCTTGCATTCAAGTTAGGTCTTGAAGGCGATCAGATCAAGCAGTTCGTAAAAGTGTTTATGGGTTTGTCGAACATGTTCAATGATCATGATTTCGCACTATTAGAAATCAACCCTCTAGTCATTACAGACGAAGGTAACATCCACTGCTTGGATGGAAAAATTGGCGTTGATAGCAATGCTTTATATCGTCAGCCTAAGATCCGTGAAATGCACGATCCTTCTCAAGAAGATGAGCGTGAAGCACATGCTGCTAAATTCGAATTGAACTATGTTGCTCTGGACGGAAATGTTGGTTGTATGGTTAACGGTGCCGGTCTTGCAATGGGTACGATGGATATCGTTAACTTGCACGGTGGTAAGCCTGCTAACTTCTTGGATGTTGGTGGCGGTGCGACGAAAGAACGTGTTTCAGAAGCATTCAAAATTATTTTGTCTGACGACAATGTAAAAGCAGTATTGGTTAATATATTTGGTGGTATTGTACGTTGTGACATGATTGCTGAAGGTATTATCGGTGCAGTTAAAGAAGTAGGTGTTGAAGTACCAGTTGTCGTACGACTTGAAGGTACAAATGCTGAAGCGGGCAGAGACGTGCTTGCTAGCTCTGATTTGGATATTATCGCGGCAGAATCATTGACAGATGCTGCAGAAAAAGTTGTCGCTGCAGCGGAGGGTAAATAATGTCAGTTTTAATTAATAAAGATACAAAAGTTATCTGTCAGGGTTTTACTGGTGGGCAAGGTACTTTCCACTCAGAGCAAGCTATTGCATATGGCACGCAAATGGTTGGTGGTGTAAGTCCGGGTAAGGGTGGTCAGACTCATCTTGGTCTTCCAGTATTCAACACTGTTAGCGAAGCGGTTGAAGCTACGGGTGCGACGGCTACGGTTATCTATGTTCCAGCACCTTTCTGTAAAGATGCGATTTTAGAGGCGATTGATGCAGGTATCGAGCTGATCGTTACCATTACTGAAGGCATTCCTACTTTGGATATGGTTGATGTGAAGGTTAAGCTTGATCAAGCTGGCGTTCGTATGATTGGACCAAACTGTCCTGGTGTTATCACCCCAGGAGAGACTAAGATCGGTATCATGCCTGGTCACATTCACCTACCAGGAAAGGTTGGTATTGTTTCTCGCTCAGGTACTTTGACTTATGAAGCGGTTAAGCAAACAACTGATGCAGGCTTCGGTCAGTCAAGTTGCGTAGGTATTGGTGGTGACCCAGTACCAGGTACTAGCTTTATTGATGTTTTGGAAATGTTCCAGAACGA
>NZ_LWGJ01001299.1:0-3610 GCF_001635845.1 Oleiphilus sp. HI0132
AAAAGTTGGCTAAGACGGCGTGAAACTGCTTGATAGCTGTTTGTTTATACAGTATTTTGTATGAATGAAACTGTATATTGCAGAAAAGCCCTGTCTGGGGAAGGCTATAGCGCAAGCCCTACCTAAACCTCACCATAAAGCTGATGGCTGTATTTACGTCGGGCATTCCGATAAACGCCGCTGTGATGTAGTCAGCTGGTGTATCGGTCACCTTCTGGAGCAGCTCGAGCCAGATGCCTATGATGCATCACTTAAGAAATGGTCGCATGAAACCTTGCCTATATTGCCCGACCGTTTTCCTAGAGGTTGGCAGCTGGCGCCTAAAAAGCAAACCCGCAAGCAATACTCTATTCTAAAAAAGTTAGTCAAACAGGCTGATCACATAATTCATTGTGGTGACCCTGATAGGGAAGGTCAGCTACTGGTGGATGAGCTGATTCACCATGTCGGCGTTAAAGCGTCAGTGAAAGATAGTATTGAACGCTGCCTGATTAGTGATTTAAATCTACCCGCTGTTAAGCAAGCCCTGGCTTCTCTAAAGTCGAATAAAGACTTTGTGCCTTTATCTGTTTCAGCTTTAGCTCGTTCACGTGCAGACTGGCTTTATGGAATGAACCTAACTCGCGCTTTTACGCTTCAGGCTCAAAAGGTCGGTTTTCAGGGCCTGGTTTCAATCGGGCGGGTGCAAACACCCTTGCTAGGCTTGATTGTTCGGCGAGATGCAGAAGTTGAAGCCTTTGTGGTGCGAGACTATTACGAAGTCGATGCCCATATCCAAATATCTGAACAACAAGTTTTATCTGCCCGTTGGCAGCCGAGCGAAGCTTGCGAGCCCTATCAGGACAGCGAAGGGCGAGTCATAAACAAAGCTTTGGCTGAAAATGTGGTGGCGCGAATTAAGGGGCAGCCAGCTAATGTTGAAGCAACAAGTGCTAAGTCCAAGAAGCAAGTTGCGCCTTTGCCATATAATTTATCTGCGTTACAGATCGATGCTGCTAAAGCATTTGGTATGAGTGCTAAGACCGTCTTGGATACTTGTCAGAATCTGTATGAACGACATAAACTGATTACCTATCCTCGCTCTGACAATCGTTATCTACCCTCGGGGCACTTAAGCCAATCTGCACAAATTTTCGATGCAATCGCTAGCAATACCAACTTACAGAATATATGTAACAGTGCCGACTCAAGTTTAAAAGGACGTGTTTGGAATGATGCCAAGGTTGGTGCTCATCACGCGATCATTCCAACTGCGAATAAGTCAAAAAAGGGATTATTGAGTAAAGCTGAGCAGCAAGTATATGAATTGATAGCAAAGCACTATCTTATTCAGTTTTTTCCGGCTTGGGCTTATACCGACCGTGAAATCAGCTTTCGAATTGCCGGTGGCTTATTCCGAGCAAAGTCGAGGGAAACCAGTGAGCCGGGTTGGAAGCAGGTACTTAAATCCACTAAGGATGAAAAACAAACCGTAGCTTTACCTCAGCTCAAGAAAGGTGAGCGTTTTACTTGTTTATTTGGAGACTTGCTTAGCAAGCTTACTCAGCCTCCTAAACACTTTAGCGATGCAAGTTTACTCGCGGCGATGACCGGTATAGCCCGTTTTGTGAGTGACCCCGAGATCAAAAAAATACTAAAAGATACCGATGGTCTTGGAACAGAAGCGACACGTGCTTCGATCATTGAGCTGTTATTCAAGAGGCAGTTTATTTACCGAGAAGGTAAAGCCATTAAAGCGACAGAGGCTGGTAGAAAAGTGATAGCGAGTCTGCCAGAAGAGGTTTCATTGCCCGATATGACTGCACACTGGGAGTTGATGCTAAAGCAAATGAGTCAGGGGGAGTATGCATATGCTGATTTTATGCTGCCACTTGAACAACAAATCAGTCACTTACTATGTAGGGCAAAAGATACACACCTTTCAGCCTTAGCTGGCCTTAAAGCGCAAAACAAATTTAAAAAACGTAAATATAAGGCCCGACGCAAAAAGGCGAGCCCCACATTAAAAGTTGGCGCTTAACGAAATGCGCAACCGGGCTCTTTTCCTAAGGCTTTTAGTAGCATGGCCATTGGGCAGAATCCTGTGAATGCTGCCTGAAACATATTGACGCCAACAAAAGCCGTAAATGCCAGCCAATAGACCGAATGGACCTGACTGAGAATAACACTAACAAGAATAAACAGCCCGGCAACGGCAAATACAGTTCTATCGATATTCATGATCTAAAACCTCTTCTAAACTAAATATTAGGTTTTACTAATATAGATGCTTGAATTATATTAGTCAATGCTAATATAATCGCTGCTATGTGATGGTTTACCTAAGTTTTGCCAGAATGAGAGGAAGAGTATGATGAAAGTATCTTGTCAAAGATTATCTGTTGCTTTGTTGCTGCCTGTACTAGGCTGGGCTGGTGCTAGCAGTGCTGAAACCGCTTCAGACCTAGCAAGCGAAGGTAAGCAAGTGATTCAACAATTTGCAGGAGAGTTGAAATCAAGCCTGCAAGCAGCGGTAAAAGAAGGTGGCTTTACCAAGGGTATTGAGGCTTGTTCTGTGGATGCAGAAAAAATCGCCAGCAAACATAGCCAAGGAAAATGGACAGTTTCCCGCACCAGCCTTAAAACACGTAACCCTGATAACAAGCCAGATGCCTGGGAGGCGAAAGTACTTGCTGACTTTGAACAGCAACTCAAAGCCGGAAAGCCTGCTACACAGTTAGCAGCGGTGAAAAAAGAAGGGAGTACCTTTCGTATGATGAAGGCTATTCCAACTCAAGGTATGTGCTTGTCGTGTCATGGAGAGAGTCTAACAACAGATATTCAAAAGGCACTCTCGGAACAGTACCCGCACGATAGGGCGGTAGGTTATCAGGAAGGACAGATTCGTGGGGCCTTTAGTTTGTTGCACACCGCGAAGTAAATACGGAAGATATTTCGTTCTGGCCTAATCGATTTGTGAGTGAATAAGTGACAGAATAGCCCCCTTATCTTTGTATGTAGATTTCTGGTGACGATTTAAAAGGAGTTTTCACAATGGCCATCGCGCTTACGCTCCACATATTGGCTGCAACAATTTGGGTTGGCGGAATGTTTTTCGCCTATCTATGTCTTCGTCCTGTTGCAGCAAGCTTATTGGAACCTCCGCTACGTCTAAGTTTGTGGCAAGATACCTTTAAGCGTTTCTTTTTTTGGGTATGGATAGCAGTTGCTGTTTTATTGGTGAGCGGTCATGGCATGATTGCCTTATATGGTGGCTTTGCTTCGATAGGTAAGCATGTTCATATGATGCTTGGTCTAGGCTATATCATGTTTTTATTGTTTGGGCATTTATACTTTGTTCCATTTAAGCGTATGAAAGCTGCAGTGAGCGAGAATCGTTGGCCTGATGCCGCGACGCACTTAAATCTAATCCGTAAAATCGTCGCAATTAACCTGACACTGGGCTTGATCGTTATTGCTATCGCAAGTGGTGGTAAATTCCTGTTTTCTGCCTAAGTAAGTGAAGAAAACTTAGAGGGCTTAAGGCTGAATCAAAGAGGCGCTTTTGAGTGCATGCAGGTAAGCACTCAAGTCGCTTAGATGTCGATCATCAATGGCTATCTTCATCGTC
>NZ_LWGJ01001300.1:0-3008 GCF_001635845.1 Oleiphilus sp. HI0132
ACACTGGAATCTACGGTAGCACCACCGACGATGATGTTAGTTGAGATATCACCATCCAGCGCATCGCTTGCAGTCGCGCCAGCATCGGTATAGGGGGTATTTAGTTCATGGTTAAGTGGGCTGCTACCTAGGAGAGTGATGCTAGGTGCGCCAGTATCTTGAACGTTAATTGTTCGGGTAACGGTAGTAGCAGAGTTGCCTGAGGAATCGTTCACGTTGTAGCTCAGTACATAACTGCCGATTACGGTTGCATTGACTGTACCGCTGACACCGATGTTTGCAGAAATATCGCCGTCAGTATTATCTGTGGCTGTGGCACCAGGGTCAGTGTAAATTGTATTCACTTCATGATTAATTGGGTTATTGCCAACTAAGGTGATTACCGGTGGTGTTACATCATCTACCGTCACAAACCTTACCATGGGGTTTGCAGCATTTCCTGATGAATCAGTGACATTGTAGATAACTGTGTAAGTTCCTTGAGTATTTCCATCGACGGTATCACCGCTAACAACAATATTTGAGCTAATATCGCCATCTATATTGTCTAATGCTGTAGCGCCCGCATCGACGTAGGCTGTGCCAAGCTGGTGATTGGTGTTTGTATCGCCAATTAAAGTAATTACTGGGGCTGTTGAGTCATCTATGTTGACTGTACGGGTTACGGTTGGAGCAGGGTTGCCCGATGAATCTGAGACATCGTAAGTTATAAGGTAGCTGCCGATTAAGTTAGGGTCTACCGTGTCGCCACCGACAACAATGCTTCCGGAAAGGTCACCATCTACCGCATCCGTAGCTGTTGCTCCAGGGTCAGTGTAAGGCGAGCCTTGTGCGTGAGTGAGAGGGTTATCTCCGAGTAGGGTGATCATAGGGCTACCGGAATCGGCAACGATAACATCTCGGAAAATGCTTGTTGCAACGTTACCCGATGCATCGCTTACATCGTAAGAAAGAGTGTAGGTTCCCTCGACTGAAGTATTTACCGTACCTGTTACGACAATCGAACTTGATAAGTCTTCACCAGGAACATCAATTGCGGTAGCGCCTGGGTCATTAAATGGGGTGTTAATTTCTTGATTATATGGAGCAGCTCCTAACAAGGTAATGATTGGCGCGGTGCTGTCGACGACGTTAACTGTACGCGATACAACAATAGCTGAATTACCAGCAGTGTCAGAAACATTGTAGTTTATGATGTAGCTGCCAACGCTTCCGCTGATTACGCTACCTGAACTTACTATGCTTGCACTAATATCTCCGTCAACATTGTCGACGGCGCTGGCACCTTCATCTGAGAAGCTATCGCCTCTTTCTAGTGTAACAACTGCGTCGCCGATAAGTGTTATTACTGGTGCAGTCGTATCTTGAACGATCACCTCGCGCGTTACGGTCGTGGCTACATTGCCAGCTTCATCGGTAACATCGTAAGCAAGTGTGTAAGTGCCGGCAGTGTCAGAATCGACGTTTCCACTGATCATAATGTTGGCGCTGATATCTCCATCACGGTTATCGATAGCGGTAGCGCCTTCTTCATTATAAGTCGAAAGCTGTTCAACATAAGTAGGGTCGTCACCAATAAGAGTGATCACTGGTGCAGTAGTATCTTCTTCGATGACGTATACAGTTCGGATAACTGTTGTCGCGTTGTTGCCTTGGCTGTCGACAACATCGTATTCAATTTGAATGCCGGAGTTATTAGGGGTGGAAGTATCAATAATAGAGGGAGTATCAAGGACGTTTGGTCTAGTGATAACATCGACACTAATGTCACCGTCCTCTGGGTCTATCGCAACGAAGCCAGGCTCTGCATAGGTATCGCCGACCAAGAGGGTGACATCAGTTGAACCAGGTGACGTTTCACTAAGTGTAATAACCGGCTTAAGGTCAACACCTGACTCGTTTGCTTGAAGCTGAATCGGGGAGCCAGCAACAAAATTGGTAAACTGGAAGCAACCATCCACATCGGTGCTTGTGGTTATATCCGATTGTGCTGTTTGGCTGAGAAGTAGGTCTGCTTCGATTGCTACACCATTCTTTTCGATACAGCCTGTGATACCGAAAGGTATGACACCTGTTTCAATCGCGTAAATTAGGCCTGTTGTTTGGTCAGCGTGCCAAATTAGTTCCCCGTCCCAGCTTAAGCCCTTGGGGTTTGAGCCTGGTGTTTCAAAAAAACCGACCACGCTACCGTCAGTGGGGTCAACCCGAAATATCTTTTGTTCTTGTTGGTCTGCTACCCACAAGTCGCGACCATCCCAGGTAATACCGAAAGGACGAGCATTGGTGACAGAAGGGTTAGACTGATAAGAAGGTAGTGTTGAAGGGCCGGGTAATGATAGAAGTAGCGCGCCATCTTCAGGGCGAACCTTATTAATAGTGTTAGTTTGCCAGTCAACTATCCAGAAGCTATGTCCGTCATAAGTCATGTCGGTTGGTGATGGAAACTCGAGCTCTGATAGTGCATTTTCGGATTCGAGGTTATCTCCATCAACAGGGTCGATTTTTATAATGTTGTCTGTAATAGGGCTGGCATTCCAAAGATAATTCTCGGCAAAGGTTAAACCGCCACCGCCACAGTATTGACCGGCCGGTGTTGCACCGCAAGTAGGGATGGGGTTTCCGTCACTGTTAATTGGCGGATTATCTGTGTCTGTAAGGGGAAGGTTTAAATCACTATCACCGGCAGAAAATTGAAGCGCTCCTTCTTCGTCATAGACATCTTCTGGATAGACCCTGTAGATTCTGTCGGTGCCAAAATCGACGACCCAAAGGTAGCCGTCATGCATGGTGACGCCGTGGGGGGTGGAAGGGGTGCGACCATCACCACTGATGTTGTTAATGCTTAGTGTCGTTAGAATATTGCCAGGGTCACCCGGGGCCGAATAGGAAACTCCCGAGAACAATGAGATAAATAGAGAGGCAAAGGCGACCGCTAGCTTTAGCTTGTACATATTTATTATCCATAACGAATGAGGTATGAAAGTTCTTGGTCGCCTTACTGTTCCATG
>NZ_LWGJ01001301.1:0-1871 GCF_001635845.1 Oleiphilus sp. HI0132
AGTACTTTGGCGATGGTGTTGCTCGTAATATGGCACCGCTTAGCCCTGCAGTTCACCTTGGTGCGAATCGAATTTTGGTTATTGGTGTTAGCGCGAACCTCACCAATCGTCATATTCGCAAGGAAAGTAAAAAAGAGCCAAAGCGACCCTCTATCTTAGAGCATGTTATAAACGGAATGTTTATTGATGTTGTAGAAAAGGACGTTGAAAAGGTCGCTGTCATCAACAGCCTTTTAAAAAGAGTTGAGGACCCAGAAGCAGTCGCCAACGATTTGGGATTAAGGTTTATTGATACCTTGGTGATAAACCCAAGCGAACCAATTGATGAAATTGCAATTAAACATGTTTCCAAACTACCCGGACCTATTAAACAGTTTTTTGGTCTAAACAAGGAACCAATTGAAGGCGGCGTGAGCCTGGCTAGCTATCTTTTGTTTGAAGGGGAGTTTATGCGAGAGCTCATAGCTCTCGGATACAAGGACGCTCAAGCTAAGTCCAAGGAGCTTGAAAGTTTCTTTAACGCAGATATGAAAAACAGCTAACCAAATTTAACAACTCCTCTCTGAAAATGGTAAGCAATTGTATTTACAAGAAAATATTAATATTGCCAAAATTTAAATCTATTTTTGTGACTAGCAGTCAATTTTGATGTCTCTTTTCGAACATGTCTTTGTTATTATTCGCACCATAATAACGATAAGAAAAGAACGTTCTTACACATCAAACAATTAATGAGGATTAAGGAAACATTATGACATTTCGTCGAATTATACTTGCGCTAGTAATGCTGTCGACTGCTGCCACAGCTTCTGCACTTGAAAAGAAAAAGTTCTGTATGTACGACCCGGTTGGAAAAAACGGTCCTGCAATGACATTCTTCGCTGACTTGAAAGCAAAAGCTATTCCTTGGGGTCTAGATATCCATTTGGAAGCTTTTACCGATGAAAAAGTTGCCTCTAATGATTTTAAAGCCGGTATGTGTGATGGTGTATTTCTTACCTCTATATTGAGTAGCCCATACGTTCCATTTGGTGGTACCTTGGATGCAATTGGTGGCATCAACAACGAGAAGCAGCTTGGTATCGTTCTAAAGGCCTTGACTAACCCGAAAGTTGGCAAGCTACTTACGAATGGTAATTACGAGATGGTTGGTACTTTGCCTGTTGGTTCTGTTTACCTATTCGTAAGAGACAGAAATATTGACTCAGTTGAAGAATTTAGCGGCAAAAAGATCTCGGTTCTTAACGAAGATCCACAAAGTTTGAAGCTTGCTAACCTAGTTGGTGCGTCTCCGGTCGGCACTTCTTTGACCACTTTCTCGGGCCAGTTCAATAACGGTAATATCGACATTCTACCAATGGTCGCGCTTGGTTATAACGTATTTGAGTTATATCACGGTCTCGGCGAGAACGGCGGTATTATCGACGAAAAACTCCTTTACGGCATGATGCAGCTTGTTACTCACAAGGACCGCTTTGCAGACGACTTTGGTCAAAAGATGCGTGAGTACATTCTTTCTCGTATTCCTGACATTAATAAAATGGTTAAGGATGCTGAAGCGGAAATCCCAGCGAAGTATTGGATCAAAACAGATGCTAAAACTAAGGAAGAAATTACTAAGTTTAAGCGTGAAATCCGTATGGCTCTAAAAGCAGAGGGTAACCACCACCCTAAAGCTTTAAAAATGCTTTGGAAAATCCGTTGTTCTGAAAATCCAACTGCTGCCGAGTGTGGTACACCAGAGTAATTTGCTAACTTAGCTTTTACTTTCTAAAGCCCGGCCGTTGCCGGGCTTTTTATTGTCTGCGATTAATCCATTGGTAGGAATGTGTATTACACTATTCATGACTAGCGGTCACAAATATAGATCT
>NZ_LWGJ01001302.1:0-1009 GCF_001635845.1 Oleiphilus sp. HI0132
CTTTTCATTAATTTTAACGGCCAATTTATCATGCAATTGTTTTAATGAGCGGAGATTATTACAGGCAAGTATTAAGGACAAAATTTTAGGTATACCTAACTCTTCCCCCATATTTATTGTATCGTCAAAACTCTGATCAAAATGATCCCAGCTCCAGTTCTGTCCAAACTGATTAATCAAGTTTGATGTTTTAAACTGAGGAAAACGATCTATCAACTTTAAAAGTCGCTCGTCGATATATGGCAGATGACTTAGATACTTACTCGATATGAGTAAATTTGGTTTTGTTATTAATTGGTATTCATTTAAATCAAAACGAGCGAATCGACATTTTAATAGTAGATTCAAAACAGCCTTACTATTTGTAAACCCACACTCGTCAATAATTGCTGTTCTTTTTTTAGAAAATAGACTCAATGTATGCTCAGCATCCCATTGTAATGTTGAAGCCGATATTATAATTAACCATGCCAGAACTGGGCTATCTAAAAACAATTCGCAGGCGTTGGAAGATCGACTGAGACACCAAACTAACCCATAAGTAGTCCCGCGAAATTTTTCCTCATACTTTACAAGTTTATTCAGTAAGCCCTCAGGGAATGTACTTAACCATTGGCAAGCCTCTTGTGTCGAAACGAGAATTGAAAAAGGCACCCCCATTTCTTCAAGGGTTTCAATTGATGCATCTTCGGCTGAGCATGACCAGCTAACCCCATTTGTCCATGGTGTTAACTTAACTACACATTCATAACCTAAAGCTTCAGAGAAGTTGATAACTAGATTATGATTTTCATCCGTCACAACAGGCAAAAAGTTGCTAGTATTCATCAAGTCTCCCCATTAAATAGAGAGGCTAATTATCCATAAAGGTGCGACGAAGAATGTCGCATATAGTGTTAGTAATTTATTAAAAACATTTATAAAGTAATGTTGCGATGATATTGAATCGCTGATTAATAGTTAATTTCAACAAATTTTTTAGCCGGTATAATCAAATGTCATCGTCTCT
>NZ_LWGJ01001303.1:0-3029 GCF_001635845.1 Oleiphilus sp. HI0132
AGCATAGACTGAAGACAGGCACCACGACGTAATAAGTAAGGTTGGATAGGTTAACGCGTCGCGTTAGCAACCCACGAATACCAGCATGATCACCGTCGAAATTACTTGCTTCATCTGATGCGTTGACGCTTCCCTAACGGGAAGAATGTTAATTAAAAAGAAAGGCTCTGGCCGAGGTTCCGGCAGGATTTTGTGCGGGCCTCTTGACGTGGGGAGTCATACCAACGCCTAGCACAACGGTGGAATAATTTGGCGGGGCTTTTTGCGTTTCTTTGCAAAAACCGCGACATATTATGGAATCCGTTGGTGCTTTTGGTTATGTGTTTAAGCACGGTACACAATCTTATGCACTGCGCTCTGAATTTTGTTGATTTGGTTAGTTTGCTCTTCAGTTAAAGCAGAACCAAATTCACACCTTGCATTGTTTATAGATTCTAATAATTGAGCCCAACCATCGGTAAGACCATTCAATGAAGACAAACCGTCAGCTATTTGATTACTTGCATGTTCGTTACCAGTCGAAACTAAACTAGCTTGCAACCCTTCAATTGCATCGAATAAATCTGTGTTTGATTGGAATTCCATATTCTCTCTATGACACATAACGCCAAGCTAAACGGAGAGGTGAACTGGCGGGCTTTTTGGTACAAAAAGCGTGACAGTTTGCCGAGTCCGTTTGAGCGCTTGGTTATGTGTTTTTAGTTTTAAGCTTCGTAAGAACATACTTATAAATTACCGTAATTGATAGAAGCCATACTAACGCTTTGATTAAAACAATCATTGAAAACCATATAGGTCTGCTATGAAATGAAATTAAATCAGTTGTTCTCAAATTGAGTATTTCTAAATCTGTTGCCACGCCAACGAATTGATGGCCAAGCCAAAAGAACAAAAATATTGATATTAAGAACCATAGTAAACTGTTCGAAATACCCAATTCTTTAAATTGCATATTTACCCTTAATACACATAACGCCCGCCTCAGCGCGCAAAGTTTTATTGGCGGCTTTTGTGCGTGTTTTTGCACAAAAGGTGACAATGAAACTTTGTCCGATGCAGGCGATTGTTATATGAAAATTCAACCATGGTTAATGTTTCCAAAAAACCGGCCACTGTTTTAACCGACAAAAAACTGGTGCTTAAATTACCACCAAAAACTCACCGAAGCCACTGACAATTTACACCGATATAAAATGCCTCTTGAAACCACCGAAGATGCCGCCTTATTACGTTTTCGGTGACGCCACCATCAAACAACCCCGATGTAAGCAAACCGCACGACCATTTTTCTTTGCAGTGAAAAAGGCTGGCGAATGGCACTGTGTTGCTTTACCGCCAACCTTTGACGAAACCACCATCCGTGCACTATGCCTTGCAACCACCGATTTTCTTGCGCCACTGAATTTTTGATTCTTTCAATTACCGCCAACTTTTAACGAAACCACCATCATTGCACCCTGCCTTGCGACCACCGAAATTCTTGTGCCACGGAGTCTATTTTTTGCTTTTTTGGCATATAACGCCTAGCACATGGGCGGAGTACTTTGGCGGGGCTTTTTGCGTGTCTTTGCAAAAAACGCGACACAGTACGGAGTCCTATGGTGCTGCTCGTTAGGTACATTTTAACCACCTTGACTTCATTAATTTAATAACACCAAAAAAGGAAACCAAACCAACCAAGGTGATGATAATACCCCACAGGATACTGATTTGAGGCTCCCTTTCAAAGAAGCTGTTTATTATGGCTGAGATACCAATCCCAACGACACCTAATAGACAAAAACAGACTACAGAAAGGAAATAATTTATAGCTGTTTTCCATTTTGGAGTCTCGGAAAGGTATGTGGCATACGATAAAACGGAAACCGATACTGAGAGCATAATTACTATTCTAAGAGGCATTTCACCGTTTGATGTAGCCTCAATAGGTATTTGAAACACAGACAACGCAACTACAAAAATCGAGAAATATACTCCAAGAGTTAAGGCTAGTTGTGCCCATTGATTATTGGCATTCATTTGGGTACCTAACGCTTTGCTAAACGGAGGAGCGAAATTGGCGCGCCTTTTTGGAACAAAAAGCGCGACACATTTTGCGGAGTCCGTTTGAGCAACTTGTTATAGCTTTTCATTTGTTTGTAGCACTTTCTTTACAACCGTTCCACAACCAAGCGAAAGCAATGCGAGCAACACTAATTGCAACGCCCAAATACTATAAATATATCTATTTGCTTGCTTGGTATTTTTTTTAGATGCCTCTTTAAGCTTTGGCAGATATTCAGGGTTTAATGCTAACTTATTTAGCTGCTCTCGCGTTTTATTGTAAATCTGCTCTTTCGTAAAGACTTGCTCAAATGTAGCCTGAGAAAAATACCCTCTAATTTTATCGTTAAGCCCATTACCAATAGCATAGATACTAATTGCTAATACAAAGCTAAGAAATATTGTAGCCACGACTTTCATACTTTGAGCCTATAACGCCGTGCTTTGCGGCGAGCGACGCGTAGCAGAGCGAGTCCAGCCCACGGGTGTTTTTCCGTGGGCGATGCAAGAGCACTTGGTTATGTGGTGAACCCTTGCAAACCACCAAAGCCCCTGAGTGGAGCGGTAGCGGAACCTAAGCCAGCCAAGCTGCGCGCTAAAATTAATAACGACCCGATTTTACCGAGCCAACTAACAGCACACCACGATAAAAACACAAAACTGTGATGATGCATTTAACTTACTATTGGCACCGGATTACAACTGTGGCGTGCCACTAACCACGAAAACTTAAACGGAGGGATGCTCAAAAAGAAAGGAGGCATCCCAGCCAAATATTGAGCCATTAACTAAAATGGCTGAAACATATAACGCCCAGCTCACCGGAGGAGCAAAATTGGCGTGACTTTTTGCTCCAGCAAAAAGCGCGACACATTTTGCGGAGTCCGGTGGAGCTGCTTGTTATAGCTTTTATTGGTATTCAAATTTGGTTTTAGCCTCACCAGTTTCATTTATAGTTAGTGTAAATGACTTCCAATCACCGCCAG
>NZ_LWGJ01001304.1:0-1456 GCF_001635845.1 Oleiphilus sp. HI0132
TGATAAGTTCCTTGCTTAATATCGCTTATCTTTTGCCCATCCCAATCAAAGCATTCTTTAATACCCAAGCAAAAGAATCTAAGCCTTGGGCATGGTCGGACACTAAAGAGGCTCCGTTACCAATTTTAATAGCACTTGGCGTGACTTCGTTTGGATGTCTTGCCTTGTTCTTCTATCCTCAACCCCTGATCGATCTAATAAATTTGATTCCAGGTGTATCAACGAATATGGGGGAAGGCTAAATGTCTGATCATCACTCTTCAGATGGCTGGTTCGACAAGCCAGAAAACGTCAAAAAGATGTTAAAAGTATTTTATGTCGCATGTGCTTTGCTAGTGATTGCTGACTTTATTGTTCACCGCCATATTTACCACAGCTGGGAGAACTTCCCTGCTTTTTATGCCATTTACGGCTTTGTAGGCTGTTCTATTCTCGTTTTCATAGCAACATGGATGCGAACCTTTCTGATGCGAGGTGAAGATTACTACGATGAGTAATGTGATTCCATTTCTTCCCCTAATGCTAGGTGCTTTAGCTGCGTTACTATTACGTGGCTGGACACGAAACCTCATCATGTTAGCGGCTCCCATTTTAGGTGCTCTTAACTTGGTCGGCCTAGAGCATGGCGTATTCTGGTCTATGGAGTTTATGGGCTATGCACTAGAGCCAGTTAAGGTTGATAAACTTAGCTTGATGTTTGGCTATCTTTTCCATCTTGCTGCTCTAATCGCCATCATCTACGCCTTGCACGTTAAGGATACTGTGCAGCACGTCGCAGGCCTCGCCTACGCAGGTAGTGCTGTCGGCGCAGTATTTGCCGGTGACTTACTTACCCTTTTCGTCTTCTGGGAGTTACTGGCACTCACATCCGTATTTCTTATTTGGGCTCGTCGAACAGATCGAGCCTATTCTTCTGGTATTCGCTATCTGATCATTCAAGTATTATCTGGCGTTTTGTTACTTGCAGGTCTATTGATCTTCGCGCACGTTAACAATAGCTTACTATTCACTCATATCGGCTTGCAGCATGAGGGCATCGCCCAAGTTGGTGCATGGCTAATCTTTTTCGCCTTCGGAATCAAGTGTGCCTTCCCTTTTATGCACAACTGGTTAACTGATTCGTATCCTGAAGCGACACCAAGCGGAACAATATTTTTAGCCTCGTTCACAACAAAGGTCGCGGTGTATGCTTTTGCTCGGGCCTACCCCGGTGAAGAAATTCTCGTATGGATTGGTGTCACCATGGCATGCTTTCCAATTTTCTTTGCAGTTATCGAGGCTAAAAATATTGTTCCGCTTGGTGTCGCTTCAGGATACGAATCAGTTAACCAGTTGTGCATAAAAGGGAAGGCACACTTGATTCCGAAGGCGAAAAAGATTAGCCATGCACCAACTTGGGCGATGCCCTCATGCTGCAAGCCGATATGAGTGAATAGTAAGCTATTGTTAACGTGCG
>NZ_LWGJ01001305.1:0-1065 GCF_001635845.1 Oleiphilus sp. HI0132
GAAGGTTGGACAGAAGCCGCCACGATGGTTGCTCAACACCATGAGCGATATGATGGTAAAGGCTACCCAAAGAATTTGGCAAACGAACAAATACACCGTGGTGCTATGTTAATCGCTTTGGCGGACACCTTCTATGCAGTAACCAACGAACGTGCAGATAGAAGCTACAAGAAGTCTCTGTTCAGTGCTGTCACACTCATTAATGGCGAAAGTGGCACGCAATTTCACCCTACCTATGTCGAAGCTTTTAACGAAACAGTTAGGCATCATTACGTCACTCGCAAAAATATGACATAAAATAGTACCCTAAACAGTAGCGCTGGTTACCAAGCGTTACTGTTTAATAAATGACCTGCTCGACTTCCCGCGCTATCATTAAAAAATAGCTATCTCGGCGGGAGCAATCATCATGACTATTTCACTCAACGGCGGCATTGGCAGCCCTCAAAGCCTTTCCAGTGCGTCCCAAACTGATAGACAACTGCAGCAGCTCAGTTCAGGAAGCCGGATTAATAGCGCAGCTGATGATGCAGCAGGCGCAGCAATATCTGAACGCTTGAATAGCCAACTAGGTGCTTTTGATGCAGGCATCCGTAACGCCAATGACTCCATTTCCGCAATTCAGGTTGCCGACGGAGCACTGAAAAGCCTTAACGATAACATTGGTCGTATACAAGAGTTGACGATTCAAGCTGGTAACGGTGCGCTATCCACACAAGACCGACAAGCCTTGCAAGAAGAAGCAAATCTCTTGATTGAAGACTCAAATAGCATTCTCGAAAACACTAACTTCAATGGCAAGGCCCTACTCAGTGGTGAACAAGACTTCAATATTCAACTGGATCAACCAGGAAAGAGCATTCAACTCGAAGGCAAAGACTTAGCCAAAGAGATCAAAGAATTAGGCTTTGAAGACGTAGACTTAAGTTCAGCTGAGCAAGCTAGCAAGTCATTAGAAACCTTAAACCAAGCATCTGAGCTAGTACTATCCCGCCAATCAGAACTTGGTGCCGTTAGCAATCGAGTCGAGAGTTCGATCGATAATATCGCCATATCCAAAGTTAA
>NZ_LWGJ01001306.1:0-1801 GCF_001635845.1 Oleiphilus sp. HI0132
CACAGAGTTTGCGTCCCGACTTGAAAACGCGAAATAGTGGTAATCCCCCGGATCACAATAGGGATAACCGCCACAGCGCAAATGAAATACCCGATCGATAGCGGAATACCCAGCAAGGCATGTAAAGCCGATGCGAGAATAGCGGCTTCAATCGCAAAGAAGATAAAAGTAAACGAAGCATAAATAAGTGACGTGACTGTGGAGCCTAAGTAGCCAAACCCGGCACCTCGCGTCAAAAGATCAATGTCTAAACCGTGTTTAGCTGAGTAGTAAGCAATTGGAAAACCGGTAATAAAGAAAACCGCTGCAACGACTAACATCGCTGCAATGGTATTCACAAAGCCATAGTTAATCGTTACCGCTGCAGCAATGCTTTCAAGTGCCAAAAAAGCAGTCGCCCCTAAAGCGGTTTTGCCGACACGGCTAATACCCATACGCCGAGCTTTACGAGCGGTGAATCGTAAGGCGTAATCTTCTAGGGTTTGGTCAGCCACCCACTGGTTATAGTGGCGACGAACTTTAAGAATCTTCTGTTTGGCAGGCATAAGCTCTATAGCAAAAGTTTTATGTACTTATAAATGAGTATTTAGCTAGACAGGGTAATGCTTTTTTAGGGCGAAAACGAGCTTTAAACGTGTTAGGTCACGATATAACTAATGCCTAAAAGTCAGCACCCAAGCTGGCCTATTAGAATAAATGGTCTGACTTGGGCCTAACCATTCTAAGCAAGACTTGGTCAGAAAAGTGCCAATAGAAGACTTTGGCACTCGTTTTAGATTTGGCCCAATTGTCATAGTTTCACTTACATGTGTAATTTGGTAAAGCTGTTACGATCTTAAACACCTTGCTTTATAAACTTATTCATGGAGAATGCCACGGGAATCCAGTAACATTTCAGAATTTCAAACTATATCGACTTACCACGTTTTTGTTAGATACGGAGTAATCTAGCTCAATGAAGCCATTTTTCTTGTTTGTCATCCTATTCTTTCTATCGAACCAAACAATTGCTAATGTATGTGAAAACACAATTAAAGGAGTGAGTATTTGCGAGGTATCAAAAGGGGTAGCCCTTGCTATAGCAAAGAATGCTCCGCAGCGTGTGAGCCAAAATATTGTTCTAAATGGTGCGTACTCCTTCAATAATAAAATTATAGTTACTTCCATATTCTCTCATACTAAACAGTCGTTCGAGTCTCACGTTAAGTCCATTGGAGCATCAACTGAAGCTATTAACGATGGCATGAGGCTGATGACAAAAAATAGTCTGTGTTCAGACCCTAGGTACCTTCCTTTAATTGAGGCTGGCATCATCTTTGTCTATTGGTATAAATATTCAGATGGCGTAACTTATCTTGAGATTGAGGTTGATTCATGCAGCTAGCTAAGTACTTATACTTAATGAGCAAGAGTAAACATACCTTAACCGCCATATTATTGCTGTTGGGGCAAGCTGAAGGTCGCTGCGTATGATTTATTTTTTAGGGTTTCTGATGGGTTATTTCATAGGAACGAACGTATATGTTGAAAAGCAAGCTTCAAGCCTTGTAGGTCGCGCTTATGCAAACCAAGTTATCAGGCAGTTATCTAGGTTTGGTGGCCTAGGTGGCTGGTTTTGTGTTATCCCAGCAGCTTATTTAGTCTGGGCCGATTATGGTAATGGTTTTTTAGAGTGTGTTTATTTTATCTTAGCTTATATTGGTGGAATTATGATATCGGGGGCTCTTCAAATTCCGGGTCTAAATCGTATACTTAGCCCTTTTACTGTGTTCATAAATATAGGGTTAGTTTTATTAGTTTA
>NZ_LWGJ01001307.1:0-1321 GCF_001635845.1 Oleiphilus sp. HI0132
GTGCGAGTATCCATGCAATTGCTGCAACAGCAGCAAAACACCAAGCGATATTAGAAAAACATTCGCTGCATTACTGAAGTTTTTAAATGACTTGGTTTTGCGCCAAATAGCCAATAAACCAAGCATGACAGTCAATGCGGCAATTTGACCAAGTTCTACACCTAAGTTGAACGAAAGAATTTTAAGCACTAACCCTTCTTCAGATAACGGGAGCATTTGTAGGCGGGTTGAAAGACCAAAGCCATGAATCAAACCAAAAACGAAGACAATCAAAAGCAGATTCGGAGAAGCGATGTTTAAATACTTCTTAAACCCACCCAGATTATCAAAACCTTTGTATATGACGGTCAACGCAATGACTGCATCTACAAGATAGTAATTTGCTTGGATCTGATAAAGCGTTGCAAAAAGCAGCGTGATCGAATGACCAATTGTAAAAGCAGTGACAAACTTAACAATGTCATTAAATCGAGTCAGAAAGAAAACAACCCCAAAAAGAAAGAGTAAATGGTCATAACCGGTGACCATGTGGCTTGCGCCTAACTCAATAAAATCCCAGTTAGTTGCTTCTAAGGCTTTTGCCTTATCTGCTTCGGACATGCCATGCCCGAAAACGACGCTACAGATAAAATAGAAACCAACGGCGATGGGCCATCGGCATTTTTTAAATACGGATAACATTATTTACCTCAATAATAAGTTCTAGCTTACGCTAGTAAAATTTTATGTTTTAAACGAGAGAGGGAAATAATTTTGGCGGTGCTCTAGCCTTAACATTAGAGCGAAAATGGAAGCTGCGATATGCAAAGGACTTGTCAAAATAGAACTGAGTGACGTTTTTCTGTTCATCGCACGAAAAACTAGTGACTAAGACTGCTTGAGGCTCTAGGTCATTGAGCCACTTTACATATTTAACGATCCAGTCTTGGCTTAGCTCGACGACCTGGTTCGTGTGACTATTTTGATCAAAAGCATCAGCATGATGAGACGCAACATTGTGCGAATGTGCTACTTGTGCGTGAGAATGGCCCGCCCCGTCATGATTATGGTTGGATGCCAAATGAATATGCGCCGAAGCAGACTGCATTGTCAGAAATGCAATCGCTAAGAAAAGTTGCCAGATTTTGCTTGTCAAAATAGTGCGCATGAACGAGCCAGATATTTGGGATCAATGGATTATAATGACGGATTCATTTCGATACTATCAATTATTCATGAAGGAATATTTAAAAATAAACGTAGTAAGAGATAATATTCATACCAAAAGAGAGGGTCAGCCTCAAGGAGAAGTCTTCCGTACTATCAGGCACCAAAGGCTTCT
>NZ_LWGJ01001308.1:0-7760 GCF_001635845.1 Oleiphilus sp. HI0132
AAGTGATGAGCATTGCCAAAGATATCTATGGTTATGAATATGAGGAGTCAGGCCGACTTATAAAGGTCTTCCCTGCCGGGCTTCGTACCCAGATCTTTCAAATAAACTATCTGAATGTAAACCGAAACGGCGATAGTGAGACGCGCGTTAGCTCTGGACAAATTACTCAAAACTCAAGTGGAGGAAGCTCTTCCTCAAGTGACTCCGACTCAGATTCTGGCAGTGCTAGTACGCAAAGCAGCGGTTTCGGAACTCGTATTGCGACCACTAACCAGAACGATTTCTGGCAGCGTCTGGAAAGTACATTACAGCTGATTATTGGTAGTAAAGAAGGCAACTCTGTTGTGATTACTCCAAGCACAGGTATGGCCGTCGTACGTGCTGATAGCGACACGCTTGCTTCGGTGGAGCGTTACTTGGAAAGCTCAGAGTTGATACTTCAACGCCAGGTTATTCTTGAAGCGAAGATATTAGAAGTGAGCTTGAATGAAGGATATCAGCAAGGTGTCGACTGGAGCTTCTCACGTGCAAGTGATAGTTTGGACTCATCGGGCAACCCGAAAAATGGTGTGAATTTTACCCAGCTCGCACGTCAGGTGACGTCTGGAGATGTAGGAGGTGTTTTCGCCTCGACAATAAAGCTAGGTAACTTTGATACCACGATCAACCTGCTAGGCACTCAAGGAAATGTTCAGGTATTGTCCAGCCCTCGCATCGCAACGGTAAATAACCAGAAAGCTGTGATAAAAGTAGGAAGTGATGAGTACTTTGTAACAGATATCGATTTTGAATCTAATAGTGATTCGAACTCTACGTCTACAGACATTGATTTGACACCTTTCTTCTCGGGAATTGCCTTGGATGTGACGCCTCAGATTAGTGAAGATGGCAAGATTATTCTTCATGTCCACCCAACAATTAGTAAGGTGGAAGATCAGCAGAAAATTATTTCAGTCGGTGGTCAGGACTTGGATTTGCCTTTGGCATTTTCGAGTATTCGAGAATCTGACAGTATTATTACGGCAGAAAATGGTCAGATTGTTGTGATCGGTGGCCTGATTCAAAATCGAAGTTCGGATAATAATTCCAGCGTGCCTTTCCTGTCTGAGCTTCCTTTGGTTGGAGAGTTATTCAAGCAAAAAGGCGAACAGTCTGAGAAAACCGAGTTGGTTATCTTGCTTCGCCCAACGGTGACGAACCGTCGAGTCATTCGTCAGGATATCAAAGCAAGCCGAGACCGTTTTGGCGAGTTTAGAGATGTAATGGCTGCACCTGTCCAAACCAGTTTTTATTGAGGTTTGGACTTAAGTATAAGACTTGTCGTCTAAAATAGAGCAACTTGATATGTACGAGTCCTTTTTTGGCTTAAATGAAGCGCCATTCACATTGACCCCAAACACTCACTTCTTTCTCAAGTCGGAGACGCATCAACACGGTTTGGAAATGCTGTTATGGGCCTTGAATAACAAAGAAGGCTTTATCAAAGTGTCCGGAGAAGTCGGTACCGGTAAGACTTTACTGTGTAGGAAACTTTTAAACTCTCTCGAAGACCCTTTCGTTACTGTCTACTTGCCTAACCCCCATTTTTCACCGGCAACACTCTATTGCCTGATCTCTGATGAGCTCGAAGCTGCTTTGGAAAGCGCTAGTCCGGCAAATAGTGAAATAATAATTGAAGAGCCTAAACAGCTTGGCTCGGTTGCAACAGATCAGCATGTACTGGCTTTGGGAAATATCCAAAAAGCTTTATTGGCCTTGGCTGCACTCGATAAACAAGTCGTTCTGGTGATTGATGAAGCGCAATCGATGCCGGAAGACACTATAGAAGCCTTGCGCTTGCTCACCAACCTGGAAACGGAATCGGCAAAACTGATGCAGGTTGTACTCTTTGGTCAGCCAGAATTGGATGAAATGTTGAATAGCAAAAGTCTTCGACAGCTGCAGCAAAGAATAACGTTTCAGCATGAAATTCGCCCGCTCGATAGGGAGGGTGTCGAACAATATATTTCTCATCGAATGATCCTGGCAGGATACAGCGGTGGTCGTTTGTTTGAAGCAAAAGCAATTTCACTATTAGTGAGTGCATCCAAAGGTATTCCTCGCTTGGTAAATATTTTATGCCATAAGGCGCTGATGGGCGCCTTTGGTGAGGGTGTAAACCTAGTGACCGCGAAGCATATGAAAGCAGCGATTAAAGATACGGAAAGCGCACATAAACCCTGGTGGCGATCTATGCCTCTACCTGGAGCGCTTTCATGAGTTTAGTCAATGATATGCTTAGGGATCTGGAGAAGCGTAAAGCCCCTGAGCAAACCGGTTCCCTAGATACGGGCGTGTCTCGAGAAAGCATGATCGAGCCCAAACAAAGTAGCTTTAAGCAGAAAGATCTTATTTTGGTCGTCTTGGTCATTCTGGTGGCGAGCTTGTTTGCTTATATTCTTATGTCGACTGAGGAAAGCACTGTTGTCTCTGGAGATAGAGACAATAATAGTGAGCGGGCGGTTCAATCGGAAGCAGGGCTTTCACAGCAAGCGCCGACAATGCCTGTCGAAGAGCAGACAGTAAATGAAAAGCAGATAGCCGGGCCTAAATTACTCGAACCTGCTGTAGCGACGAAACAGACTCAGGTTTTGCAAGAATCTGCGCTAAAAGAAAAGAAAAGAGTGGAGCCGGTTGCCTCGGCTATTGTTGAGAAAAAAGCGCGAACAAGTGTCGTGGAAGAAAGCAAAGCAACGAAATCTGTTGTGGCAAAAGAGAGTCGTGAAGTCAAAAAGGCTAGCGATAATATTGTGACTCAGCCAAAAGTTGATAAGAGTACTGTTAGCAAGGGAGCTGATGCTGAGCCAAATTTGCAGACAAAAGCGAAAACCAAGGCCAAGCCGCTTGGTGTTGTTTTGTCTCCCTCTGCACTTGATTTAAAAATGGCATCAGATGCTATTTCATTATTTGAAATAGGTAAGCCAGCAGAAGCTTATGCTTTAATGCAGGCTTTTGTTGCCGAGAACAAGACTGTCGATAAAACGCTCAGCGTTTTGGCAAATCGCTTACTGCAAGACCAGCGCTTCAACGAGCTGTCGGGCCTGCTGGGCCGGGCGGGTAAGCCATTGAGCCCAGACCTGAGACAAGTTAAAGCGCGATGGATGTTGATGCAAGGGGAGCCTGAGCTCGCCGTTGCTTTACTAGAGCAGTCCTTGCCAGATATTGACAAGATGCCAGAGTACTTTGCATTGATGGCATCGCTATACCAACGAAATGGGCAATCAGGCAAAGCGTTTGAACAATACAGTCAGCTTATACAGAGCAACGACACGGTTGCAGACTGGTGGGCTGGTTTGGGGATTGCGGCAGACCAGCTTAAACAAGGGCGGCAGGCTGTATTTGCTTATCAACAGGCGATGACCCTGCCTGGTTTGAATCGTGCGCTAGAGAGTTATATCGGTCAGCGGCTGACAGCCCTGTCCTCGGTAAAGTAATTGAGTGAAGATATGAGTGAACCGAAAAAGAAAATTCGAATTGGTGACTTGCTGATACAAAACGGTGTTATTACCGAAGATCAGCTAATGACGGCCCTATCGGAGCAGAAAAAGACCGGAAGGAAGCTCGGTAAAGCGCTGATCGATCTTGGTTATGTTGATGAAGACAAACTTCTGAATTTACTGTCTCAGCAGTTGGAAGTGCCATTTGTTCACCTTCGTCATTACCAGTTTAATAACGACCTGGTTAATAAGCTGCCGGAGACATTAGCACGACGTTTCAGAGCGATAGTCTTAGATGAACAGCAGGGAGAGTTGTTAGTCGGCATGGCCGACCCGATGGATCTTATGGCCTTCGATGAGATTGGTCGAGCGGTCAACCAGCCTTTACGTCTAGCGGTTGTTCGTGAAAGCGAGCTCTTGACGACCATTGACATGGTTTATCGTAAAACAGAAGAAATATCTCACTTGGCTGGAGAGCTTGAAGAAGAGTTGGAAGATGATGCTTTCGACTTGGCTGAGTTAACCACGACCGGAGATGACAGTGAAGCACCGGTTGTAAAACTGCTGCAATCTATTTTTGAAGATGCGGTGCAGGCGAGAGCATCTGATATACATATTGAACCAGACGAAAGTGTGGTACGAATCAGGCAGCGTATAGATGGCATTCTGCAAGAGCAGGTGATGAAAGAGACACGAATCAATGCCGCCCTGGTACTGCGTTTGAAGTTGATGTCGGGCTTAAATATATCCGAAAAAAGAATTCCTCAAGATGGACGCTTTAACGTTAGGGTTAAGGCGCGGTCAGTGGATGTGCGTCTATCGACGATGCCTACGCAATATGGCGAGTCCGTGGTGATGCGTCTTCTTGATCAGACCGAAGGTATTCTGGGGCTGGACAAGGTAGGTATGCCCCCCAAAATACTCGAGCGTTTTAGAATCGCAGTGACACGTCCGCATGGACTGGTACTGGTAACCGGGCCGACGGGGAGTGGTAAAACGACCACTTTGTATGGCGCGCTATCTGAATTGAACAAACCAGAAGTAAAAATTATTACCGCAGAAGATCCGGTTGAATATCGTCTTCCGCGAATTACTCAGGTACAGGTTAACCCAAAGGTGGGATTGAATTTTTCTACCGTACTTAGGGCCTGTTTGCGTCAAGACCCGGATATTGTTTTGGTTGGTGAGATGCGAGACCAAGAGACCGCAGAAATTGGCTTGCGGGCGGCAATGACAGGTCATATGGTGATGTCGACCTTGCATACCAATGACGCGATTGGCAGTGCCATGCGTTTGATTGATATGGGCGCAGAGCCTTATTTGGTAGCGAGTTCTTTGGGCGGGGTGCTGGCCCAGCGTCTTATCAGACGGGTATGCCCGAACTGTGCGACCGAGTATCACCCAACGGAACAGGAGAGAATCTGGCTAGGTAGTATGGTCGCTGAAGGTGAAATCCTACCAGATAATTTCACTGTTGGAAGCGGCTGTTACCAGTGCAGTGATACCGGCTATAAAGGGCGAGTAGGTATTTACGAGTGGCTAGAAATGGATGATCGTACTTTGGGGGCGCTTCGTCGTGCAGACCCGGATGCCTTTGCTGAAGCTGCCAAGATGAATGCTTATTACGAGCCCTTGGATCGGTGCGCCTTAGAGTATGCGCGTCAGGGTATTACGACGATTGATGAGGTCTTCAGAATTTCTGCAACCCTTGATGAATTGGGGGCAAGCTTGGACGATGAGCTGGAAATAGACCTGGATGAACTCGATGAGTAACTTACTTGAAGGGTGGCAGGGTTAATGGCTCGATTTCAATACAAGGGGCGTGATGCAAAAGGGGCCCAGGTTAGCGGTGAACTGGAGATAGCTTCAGAGTCAGCTGCTGCCAATGAGCTGCTTAAAAAAGGTATTACTCCGGTTCAAATCAGTGAGCTGCAGGAAGCGTCAAAAAGTTTGGGCAGTATAAATATACAGCTGATCAAACCCAAAGTGACGCTTGATGAGCTGATTATTTTTTGTCGGCAAATGAATGCTTTGGCTCGCGCCGGTATTCCTATTATACGTGCAATGAAAGGCTTGGCGGATTCAACCAAGTCAGAAGTGCTTCGCGAGACACTCTTTGATGTTTCTCAGCGCCTAGAGTCAGGTGTGAATTTAGCTTCATGCATGCAGGCCCACCCCAAGGTCTTTTCTGATTTGTTTATTAGTATGATTCACGTAGGTGAAAATACAGGTCAACTTGAGGAAGCCTTTAAACGATTAAGTGAGAGCCTGGAAATGGAGCGTGATACACGTAAACGTATCAAGCAAGCGACTCGCTATCCAACCATGGTTATTTCTGCGATCTTCATCGCCTTGTTTATTGTTAACTTGTTCGTTATTCCAAAATTTGCCAGTGTCTTTGCCAAATTTGGTGCAGACCTGCCGCTACCGACTCAGATACTTGTGGCGACCTCTGAGTTTTGTTTGGCTTACTGGTGGCTGATTATCGGTCTTATTTTTGCGGGAATATATGCCTTTAAACAGTGGGTGGCGACGGAGAATGGCAATTATATTTGGGATAGGAAAAAACTCGGCTTTCCAATAGTAGGGGTTTTATTTGAACAGATCGCCTTATCACGATTTACCCGAAACTTTGCCATGATGCTCGCTTCCGGCATGCCGATTACTCATGCTTTGGCGATTGCAGCGGAGGCCTCGGGGAATAAGTTTATCGGTAAACGAATTATTGATATGAAAGTGGGAATAGAGCGTGGCGATAGCCTATTAAGAACGGCGCGTGCTACCGAAATATTTACCCCCTTGGTATTGCAGATGATGGCGGTTGGTGAAGAGACCGGCTCGATCGATAGCCTATTGGATGAAGTGGCAGACTTTTATGATGAAGAAGCAGACTACTCGTTAAAGCGCTTGTCTGAAGCAATCGAACCAATATTAATCGTTGCAATGGGCGGCATTGTCTTGGTCTTGGCATTAGGCGTCTTCTTGCCAATCTGGGACTTGGGCCAGGCAGCAATGGGACGGTAGACAGCGTGTATAAAGCGGAAGAAAAAACTGTTTATGAGCGCAGTTTCGGCAATCGCTATTTTGTGGTCGCAGTGAGCCTTCTGATTATTGTGTTCGCCTTGAATTGGTTGGCTGAACGTTTGAATCAAGAGCTAGTGAATGCCGAGCGTGTACAGTTTATTCATAGGCTTAAAGAACTCAATGCTGCTGTTACCTTGATGCAGGCATCTCTGGTGGCCCAGGATAGGCCGCAAGCAATGGCAGAGTTTGTGGGCGCAAATCCGATGAACTGGGTTCAGGATGACGTGACGCACTATGTTGGAGAGCAAGCTTTAGAGGAAAGTCAGCACCTAGCGGGTGTTTGGGTATTTGACCCAAAACTAAGAGATATTGCTTATCAGCCGCGCGATGTGTCAGTAGAGAGTTTGCGAGCGCAATTGCAGGGGGAGTTCTCAAGGATTGTTAGCGATGAACCTGAATGGCAGCGCCAAAGATATTCGCAATGGTTGCAATTTAGAGTAGTTGGTCTATTGTCAAAGGATAAAGTTCAAGCGAATAAACATTCAGAATATGAAGGATTAGTTCTGCAGCTCATGCCGTAAACCATGAGCGCAGTTTCTGAAGCAGGTACTTGGTTTTCAAAAACGGGTTTTCAAAAACAGGTTTCAATTTACATTGATGAAGAGAGTTTGAAGTTATGAAAAAAATGTCCGGCTTTACATTAATTGAGTTAGTGGTCGTGATTGCCGTGCTAGCTATTCTTGCTGCGGTGGCCTTCCCGAAGTTTGCTGAGATTTCTGATGAGGCGCATCGATCGGCTGTTGAAGGCGCTGGTGGTAGTTTTACCTCGTCGGTTTCACTGGTTAGAGCCCAGTGGCTGGCAAACGGTACCCGTACCGCCATTACAGACTTACCTGGATATGGTGAACCAGATAATGTTATCGATGTTAGTGTCGATGGCTGGCCAACAGGCGTAAATGGTAACACCAACCCCAGTGGAATGACCGCTGCTGAGTGTAATGCACTGTGGGGGGCATTAATGAATACTAATGGCCTAACGACGTCGACAGCCGTGGGTGAAGACTACCTGACAACGGTGAATTCTGGTGATTGTCGATATACCTATCAGGCAACAGTTGATGGACATAACGTTGAGTATGACCCGAACACCGGCACTGTCTATACAGATATTCAGCCTTAAGCAGTTTTATTAAGAAAGTAAGCTTTGTTGTTACGATTTTTAAACAAAAACATACATTAATGATGTGCGAAGTTTTAAAA
>NZ_LWGJ01001309.1:0-2048 GCF_001635845.1 Oleiphilus sp. HI0132
GTCGCGTTAGCAACCCACGAATACCAGCATGATCACCGTCGAAATTACTTGCTTCATCTGATGCGTTGACGCTTCCCTAACGGGAAGAATGTTAATTAAAAAGAAAGGCTCTGGCCGAGGTTCCGGCAGGATTTTGTGCGGGCCTCTTGACGTGGGGAGTCATACCAACGCCTAGCTCACAGGAGGAGTAAGCTGGCGCGACTTTTGGAACAAAAGGCGTGATAGTTTACGGAGTCCTGTGGAGCTACTTGTTAGATTTTTCAGTTGCGGCATAAATTCCGTACTCAATACTACAACGAAAAAACAGGTAACCGAAAATACAACCTAACATTGTTAGATAGCCTGTGCCGTAGTACTTATTGAATAAAATGGTATAGAACCAATTTTGCCCATAGATGTATATTGAAATGCTGACGACCGTGGAGAACACGAGAAGCCAAGCACATAGTGATAAATACTGCGGAATTTCTTTAACTAAGAAAACCAACAACAATACAAGGAAAAAACTACCCACATTTACCGCTGAAAATATACGAATATCAGTTACTAACGCAGACCAGGTTTCTTCGTACCTCGACACAACCTCGTTACCTAACGACTGCAAACCTACTTTAATTAATTTGTACTCCCATAATTCACTTTGCATTGGCAAAGTGGCTATTGTTTGAGAGATAAATATATCTGTTGGGGTTGTATCTTTTTTCTGGAGTAATGCGTTACTGACAGACTTAGATATACGTTCAATATCTGCTTTTAATACTGGAACTTCCTCTTCGAACTTGGCAAGGAACAGCTTTTGGGCAATATTTGGCTCAACCTCACCTAGCCCTAAAAGGCTATCTATTTTGGCATTAATTTGTATTGACGCCTCGTTAGTCAAAAACTCTACCGCTGTTTTTTCTAGCGGCTTCAATAGCAGCACAGTAGCCAAGAAAACAAGGCCAAAGAAAATAACCCCTATGCCAGAAATCCACTGCAATATCTTCCTATTGATGACAGTTCTCCTTAAATCTAACGCCTTACGCAGCGGCGAACGAAGTGAGTCCAGCCCACGGATCTTTGTGGGCGATGCTGGCGTAACTGGTTAAGTTTGTGATTGCAGCACATAGAATATTCCTACTGGAACTGAAAATACCCAACCCATGAAGCAACCATCACGTAGTTGCCGGTACCAACCATGCTTACCGCCACCGATACCAATAACTTGATAAATAACCCAGAGTACGATGCATACTATTACGTATGACATAGCAGAAACCCAAGCCACAAGGATTAACGCAGCCGCAGTAATTAGAGCTATTGCTGACTCTTTTTTTCGATCAACTTTCGAGGGCTTACCATTTACTTTTATATCTCGTTTCTCTCGCCACCAAACGAATGCTATTAGCAAAATGACAAAGCCGATACCTAGATAATCTTCCATATTTTAAACTTAACGCCAAGCTAAACGGAGAGGGAAAATGGCGGGCTTTTTGGTACAAAAAGCGTGACAGTTTGCCGAATCCGTTTGAGCGCCTTGTTAAATGTTTGCATTGCTTAAGAACACCATTGTTGTAACTGAAGCAACCGAAGATAACAACATAAACATTCTCGCTTTTTTGTAGGACTCGGCTTTTGGGACTAAATTTATATCGCCGGTTTCTGCGTAAGATTTAGTAGAGAGCCAAGTTGCAAGTTTGCCACTGTGACCTTCTATTTCAGTGTTGTTGAATACTTTTAATTGCTCGCTTAGCTGGGGGTGATTATTAGCTAGATAACTAACCAGCCTATACCGAGCAACAACAAAATAGATTGCAATTACCGCTGGCGAAAACACTATTATTAGAGCAAGTAGTTCAATCATATAAGACATTTAGACATAATGACTCCCCACGTCCCAAAAGAGTGCTGACCTCCTATCGTGGGTTAGCAAAGCCAGAGCCATAATATATGTGTCATACCATATAAGCGGAGGCCAGCACCATGAAAAACAATACCATAATTTTTGTCGGATTGGACACCCATAAGGAGTTCACCGAAGTCGCATATTGCGAAGATCAACGAGGCTC
>NZ_LWGJ01001310.1:0-977 GCF_001635845.1 Oleiphilus sp. HI0132
ACGATGAGGCTTTGGAAACTGCAAGAGCTTTGATCAAAGACCAGCAAAATATATCACTAGGCGATCGTGAACGCTTGTTTGGTTTTATTGAGGGAGGCGGTAAAGTGATTCTACCTGAGCCTCAGCCATTATTGACTGAAGCATCGAAGATGCCAGGTTTAGATGGTCAGAAAATGTCCAAATCTTACGGCAATACTATTGGCTTACGTGAGGATCCGGATTCGGTTACTCAAAAAATACGAACCATGCAGACAGACCCACAACGTGTACGCTTATCTGATCCGGGTGATCCAGATAAGTGCCCTGTGTGGAAGTTGCATGATGTTTATTCCGACGAAAGTACTAAATGCTGGGTTCGTGAAGGTTGCACCAGTGCAGGCATTGGTTGTTTGGAATGTAAGAACCCAATAATTGAAAAAGTGCTTGAAGAGCAGCGCCCAATTCGTGAACGTGCTCGCCAGTATGAAGAGAACCCAGAATTAGTGCGTAGTATTTTATCTGAAGGTGCCGAGCGCGCGCGTGACGCAGCAAAGGGAACGCTTCAGGAAGTTCGACGTGTAATGGGTTTATCTTTCGGCGCGTAAAGTGCTAGAAGATAGGGGGCTTGAGTATGTCAGCTGTGCAACAAGAATTACCTTTGGCAATTGTCGAAGGTAAAGTTGTAAGGGATGTCCCTCAAGACCTCTATATTCCCCCCGATGCTTTATCGGTTATTCTCGAAGCCTTTGAAGGCCCGCTAGATCTGCTCCTGTATTTGATACGACGCCAAAATATGGATATTCTGGCAGTTGATGTGAGTGAGATAACGCGTCAGTACATCGAATATATTCAAGTTGCGAAAAAGATGAAGTTCGAGCTGGCTGCTGAGTACCTACTCATGGCTGCGATGTTGGCCGAGATCAAATCTCGAATGTTATTGCCTAAAATTTCGCATGAAGATGACGAAGAAGAAGACCCACGTGCTGAATTGATTCGTC
>NZ_LWGJ01001311.1:0-837 GCF_001635845.1 Oleiphilus sp. HI0132
ATGTGGGGGCGCTTGGTTTAGAAGGAGAGGCTTCTTTCTTCCTATATCTAAATCAACGAACTCTTTAATTAGGTGAAAAAGTCGGCACGCAATCTGACCTACTTAAATAGCGGTTTCGACTAGAGCCTAGAAATGCCCTGCCCAATCTTAGTCAGCAATGTGCCAATTTCAGACCTTGGCACTTGCTTCAAGGTTGGCCGAAACTTACTGATTCTGAATCGTCGATTGATATCGGGAATTGGTGATTAGCGGACATAATCAAGTTATCCAGACAAACGCAACTTAGACAATAAGCTGCTTATATCTTAGTGCTCTGCTTTAATCTTACTGCATGCCATTAGCTGATGCTGAAACAGCAGTAGATTCAAACTGTCATCCTTCCTCCCAAGCAGAAATCGCCCATGCAACGCTGTTAAAAAATAAAACCATTAGATCTTCGACTCATTAGATCTTCGACTCATTAGGTCTGTTAGTCGCTGAAGTGTGACGCGCCTTTTAATTCTAGTATCCAGATAAATTTGTTTTGGCATTACTACTGTAGAAAAACAAGCTAGCCTGCACTCTATAACGCTAAGTGGTATGGATCTATCGAACCTAAACTATCCGGACCTAGGAAACGGAGCTTTACGCGGAAGGGGCGTTCAGTTCTTCTAAGTTTTTGTGTATTTTCATTGCATTTGAACTAGCTTGCGGCTAGCTTATAAAGATAAAACTAAGCATCAATTTAGCCTATGAACCCTGAACTTCTGTCTGCTACTTATCTAAACCATTTCTCGCGCTATGCCGAAGAGCAAGGAATTGATCTACAACCTTTCTGGAAACAGGTTGATCACAACG
>NZ_LWGJ01001312.1:0-711 GCF_001635845.1 Oleiphilus sp. HI0132
AGCTCTATATAATGCCTGGCTTACCTAACTCTGTTCCCAAGGGTTTAATATTTTGAGGTTATCCAGACTGAAATCTGAAACGTTGCGCGTTACGATAGTCATATCGTGAACAAAAGATGTCGCTGCAATTAAAGTGTCTCTATATGGCTTTGGATCTGGAACGTGATATTTTGCACTCACCAATACAACTTCTTTATCGACTGGCAGAATGCGACCATCAAAAGTTGGTAAAACGTGCTCGCTCATCCATTGTCGAAGAATCTTACCTTTTGCTTTGTCTGAACGCTCAGCCAGCAGTATACCCAGCTCTATCTCATGAATGACGATTGATGAGACGTATAGCAATTGAGCGTCTATTTGGGACGACCATTGCTCAACATTTCTATTAGCTTTACCGCTTTTTACTTTTCGAAGCTCAGAGACCACGTTAGTATCTAATAAATACATACTAAAACTCTGCGGCTTCCGCTATATCGGTTACTTTGCTAGGGGAAAATTCAATATCCTCTACCCCATCCATCGAAAGCATTTCTCCAATCGTTACCCTCTTCTCTGTTACAGCCTTGTACTCATCATAAGATAAAAGAACGTGGGATGGCTTTCCCCGGTCGGTAATAAACACAGGTCCACTTAAAGCCTCTTTTTTGGCGCGGCCTGTCTCTTGGTTAAATTCTCGACTAGTTAGCGTAGACATAGTTCACCTCCAAATTT
>NZ_LWGJ01001313.1:0-641 GCF_001635845.1 Oleiphilus sp. HI0132
TTGTTGCCGTGGATAACGAAAGCGAATTTGATAGGGCTTATGTCATTCCTGTTTTCAGAACTAGTGAAGAATCAAGAAGCCATAACTTCTCTACTGAAGAGCACGTAGATACCGTTCGTGAAGCTGAAGAAGGTGTGAATTCTATCGTGGACATTCAACCTATCGCCGGGGGTATATCATTAAACTTTCCTTCTCTTACTCGCAATAGGTTAGGAATTGTATTCAGCTTAGTAGGGTTTATTTTTTCTGTCGCTAGTGCATTCATTTTTATGAGTGGAGATATATTCCCAGCCTTCCTCTGCTTCTTCGTCGGTGACACGATCATGCTTCTTGGAATTTATCAATTATTCAAGTCGCTCAAAGTAACAGTCACGAAAGAAGGGATAACTTCAAGACGTTTCTTATTTGGTTATCCCATTACAACTAAAGAGATCCAGAAACAGGATTTAGTGGGCGTAAATATAATAGAAAGCGGCTCTATGCAGACGGGTAATGAAACAATAGTGATTTATAAAATCTACGCTGAAAATATGGCAAAAAGAAGAGCAATTCTAGCTGAAAGAATTCATAAGCGATCGGAAGCTGAGATGATCAAGGAGACCATCGAGACCTACTTAGGATAAGCCTCAGCCAATTAATAT
>NZ_LWGJ01001314.1:0-3687 GCF_001635845.1 Oleiphilus sp. HI0132
AATGCCTGTACTGCTCTTCGATCAATAAGTTTGGCACAAGAAGCACAAGCACAGTCAAGCCTCCTGTTACTAGAGCAGTCTTGAGCATTTGGATCTTATGGAAGTATTTAAATATTGCCGGTATCTTTTCTTCGCGCCCCTGAGCACGTGCTTCCGCTATAAATTTTATTGCACCAGTAGAAATACCTGCATTTGTCAGAATAATACTGATACCCGCCACTTTTACCAGATAGCTATAGACACCAAACTGCTCCGGTCCCAAACTGCGAGCGATCAGTATAGAGATGATCAAACCTAGCAAATATTCGAAGTAGATATTTATCGAAGAAAAGTAGGTGTTTTTTAACACGCTCTTAGGCAAAGTAACCTCACAATAAAAAACGGACCGTAAAATAGATCAAAACCAAGCTGGCTGAAAATACTAGAAAAACCTTGCCTGAATAGTCTTTAAAGCTGAGACGATAGTAACCCTTTTGATATCCAGTCGTACGATAAAAACCCGCAACAAACATCGCACAAAAAATATATAACATAGGTGTATAAGAACGGCTTAGGAAAAAAGCTGTCGCCAAGTAGCCAAGCATAGAATAAGTTAAGGTACGAGCAATGGACTGTTCAGTAGCACTTGCCTTCTCAAATAAGCTCCCCTTTATTTTCTTATTCCAGATAAGCAATAACATCAGAGCAGAAAATGTTAAGAACCCAACCCATAAATAGTAGCCACTCAAGCCCAGCTCAGAAAACACCAAAACAAAAGAATTATGAGCTGTCAGATAGTGATGATCTGTAAACTGCCCCATACCAACCCCCAAAACCGGCTTCCAGAAAAGCAACTGAAAACCTTCATACCAAGCTTCTAAGCGCCCTTCAGCAGAAGCTTCTTCGGAGTCTATTTCCCTAAACATACTCATTACAACCAAAGCAACAGGTGCTGCAAATGCCCCGGCAATCATGCTCTTCTTTAGGCCATAGCGATTAAAGAACCATAAACCGACTTGAGACATTGTTGCCAACAACGCTCCGCGCGAATTAGTTAAATATATGCCATACAATATAAAGCCAGCTGAAAACATAAACAAAGGTTTGAGAAGGGTATTTGCACGATAAAAAAAGTAGAAGGTAAGTGGCAGGACCATTACCAAGTACATCCCTAGATCATTCGGATCATTGAAAATTCCCAAGTAAGTAATCCTAGTCCCTTGAGATAGAGCCGCACCACTCCAGCCCACACCGTCATTTGATGCCTTTTGGGCCATGCCGTCGTTAACCATAACCAAAGCTGCAACCACCATTAAAAGTAGTGCAATATGCTGCTTCTTTTCAGTATTCACCAGATTTTGAATAATCAGAAAAGGAAGAAAAATCGAAGTTAGATAAGCAGTTAGATTTTCAACTGCATATGCGAAAGAGTTATTAACAAAAGCTGATAAAAATATAACTGGAATTAACCAAAACAATAAATTATTCTGCGGGGCATCAAAACGACGATTCTTGTCAGCAAGCATAAACAATGCAGCAACAATGAGTGAGAATTTTACAAGCGGCAACCCCATAAGCGGCCCAAAGAACTCTTGAGGCCGAATTAAAACAAAAGCCAAGTAGGCTATTAATGCAACAAAGGCCACGCTCCTTAATCGTCCATATAATTTGCAGCAAAATACCTAGGACAAGTCAACAAGCCTTTAAACCAGCTTAGTGTGACCGTACTATCCACATGTAAGCGCTTTAATTCATATATCCCCTGATCAATAGAACTTACAACACCCGATAAATAGGAACAAGCTACTTTAAACCCCGCCTCTTTTGCGGCGTCCATTACATCCTGATTAAATGCCCCGACGCCACCCACAGGATAGGCCAACACCTCACAGCGCCCAATTCGTTTCTCAATAGCATCCTTCGACTGAAAGAGCTCTGCCTTCATACTTTCCACATCTAGATTTGCCAGAACAGAGTGCGTTACAGAGTGTGAACCGAATTCCACCCCCCAATCGGACATTTCCTCGACCATATCCCAGGTCATCATTTTGCTATCAGGGTAACTTTGCTCTCGTTCGATTCCCAGCTCCTCAAAAAGATCCAAGAGTCTTTGTTGTCGTTTATCGTCTGGAATACGCTTCAAGAAACGTAAGAAATCCTCAATTATCGTTTCTACATTGCACAATTGAATTTCAATAGTTTTGTCCGCACCATCCGGGGCTGCACTTAAGGTTCGCCCAATGTTCGACTTAAGGGCATACACCAACCTTTCAGACCAGAGCGTATCAGAAGTACCTATTAAACCCGTCGTGATAAAGATAGTTGGCCTGATATTATATTTCTTAAGGATTGGAAAAACATTGTGGTAAAGGTCATCAAAACCATCATCAAAGGTTAGTGAGACGATTTCTCGATTTCCTGCATTTTCAAAAGCGTCTATAGCTTCAGACAATGGCAAGACATTATAGTTACTCGATAAAAACTTCATTTGGCGATCAAAATCCTCAACGGATGCATCAACCAAGTGTTGATCAAATAAGTACTTATCTACGTCGATATCCATAACACGATGATATGCAAGTATTTTTAAAGATGGAGCTCTAGAATCATACAAACGCAGCAGTGGAAGTAAACCGAGGTGCGAGAATAAACTGCTTAGTAATTTTTTCTTATTCATGAATCATCCTTTATTGCATTTAATGCTCAACACATCCCTACAAACACAATAGTTATTGATAATTGCAGCTCTAGATCAAAGTCCAATTGAGACTAATTCCTACTGACAACTCTTCATATTCCCGCACGGCATTCTGGGAGTTTCGTCTCGTTTCGTGCTGAATGAAGCCTCCCATTCTAAGGCTCGGAGAAAACTGATAATCAGCATCTATTTGATAAGTGGCCGTATAGTCTTTGCCGACTGCTGCCTGCTCCAGGTAGTCAGTCTGATTGAATTCAACATTAAAGCCCATCGAAAAATCCGAGAAAATATCCCGTCCTATTGAGAAGCTGGCTTCCTTTATCTTCTCATCCTCATTTTGCAACTCATAATTCTCATATTCCCATGAAAAGTTAAAACCATAATCATATACTCCAAACTCACGAGCAATACTCAAAGAGGCCACGCGCCGCTTCACAATATCATTTCCATCTGCAGCAAAAGAGCTGATGCCCGGGACCGTAACTTCGAACCCGATTGACGCGTCAGAGATATCTTCCAAATAGCTAAGCGTCACATCATGCAACCAAAGCTGTTGCCGGTTAAAAGATAAACTATAAAAATTTGATTCAGTTTCTGCACTCTCTTCAGGCACTAACTGCGTGCGCCCTGCACTTAAACTAACACTGCCATCAACAAATTGACGAAAAAAACCTACACCCAGCTGAATACGGTCATACTTTTCAGTACCGTCAGCATCCAACATTACTTCATATTGCCCGGTTAAGTTCACACCGGTAATCGAGTTAATTTGGTGAGCAATGGCCGCGGAAAAATCAGCACGCTGCGTATCTGAGGTATTACTTTGAGAATTTTCTACGATTGTATAGCTGCCTTCTCCTGTTAAATATGTAGTTGGAGACACTACATAGGTAATGCTCGGGCCACTGGAAAGAGTATCCCTATGCCCTAGGTTGCCCGGCCTTGCTTGCTCTAGCGGGTCATCAAGAGTCTGGCTACGCGTAAAAGACGTCTGCCAACTTAAGAAATCC
>NZ_LWGJ01001315.1:0-803 GCF_001635845.1 Oleiphilus sp. HI0132
CCTGGCACTTTAACACCTAAACTATCACGCAGGATATCAGGAGACTGAACCCGAATAACCGGCGCATCCACCTTTGATAAATCACCTCTTACAAACGCCATGTGAACATGACCTTGCAAGGTATCTTTATAAGTAATCAGATCAAATGTGCCATGCTCGGTCTCAACCTGATTCTCTTCTTGCTTAACAACGGTCTGCTCATTCAACGCCCGATAGTGAATCATGTCGGCGATTGTGCCAATCTTCAAATCATGCTCTTTTGCGAAGACTTCAAGATCAGGACGACGAGCCATAGTACCGTCTTCATTCATAATTTCGACTATAACTGAAGCCGCCTCAAAACCTGCCATACGAGCCAGATCGCAACCTGCTTCAGTATGCCCTGCTCGGCTTAATACACCACCAGGCTGCGCCACAATTGGAAACACATGGCCAGGCTGAACAATTTCACTTGGCTTAGTGTTACGTCCTACAGCTGTACGAATAGTGTGCGCACGATCAGCCGCTGAAATACCTGTTGTCACACCCGAAGCCGCTTCAATAGACACAGTAAAGTTAGTTGAAAACTGAGCATTGTTTGCGTGAGCCATCGGCGGTAAGCCGAAGAAGTCTGCCCGCTCTGCCGACATCGTCATACAGATCAAGCCTCTCGCATGTGTCGCCATAAAGTTAATATCTTCCGGACGAACCTGTTCAGCCGCAATCACTAGATCGCCCTCGTTCTCACGATCTTCATCATCCATCAATATAACCATTTTGCCTTGACGGATATCTTCAACTAATTCTTCTACGGTGTTGAGCTC
>NZ_LWGJ01001316.1:0-1629 GCF_001635845.1 Oleiphilus sp. HI0132
TTATTCTGTCGGTAGGGCAGTTGATTAACTCATACTTTGGTCCCTCAGGGTATCTTGCTTCAATGACGGGTAATCAAGACCAGTTGACAAAAGCTCTTTTGGCTTCTGGTGCTATAGCTATTGTGTCATATATTATTTTTATACCATTATTAGGCATAGAAGGTGCGGCACTATCCTCTATGCTAGGCACTATTAGTTGGAATATCTTAATTTATTTAAAAATGAGTCGATTGGAAGGGCTCAGATCAAAGGCGTTTTGAAATGACTGAATTGATACTTGTAGGCGGACAAAATTCTGAGAACCTTAAAAAAGGTGAAGCTTGGGGGGCCTATAAAGCAGGGATTATTGTTAGATTAAATATAGATAGTGGTGCTACTGAGGTTTTGGTCGAGGACTCTTCACGGCCTGATATAATAAAAGATATACCAGAGATTGGTACGGTATATAAAGCAGCTACTTTGGTAGACAAGTTGGCATTTGTTTGCACTACAACAGAACTTATTGTTTACGATGCGCAGACATGGAAGGAAAAACAAAGAATTAGCTCCCCCTTATTTAATGATCTTCATCATGTGCTACCAAACAGTAATGGTAACTATTGGGTCGCCAATACTGGTTTGGATAATGTACTTGAGCTTGATAGTGAAGCCAATGTCCTAAAAAAATACTGTACTTGTGCTGGAGAAGACCCAAAATCATTTGATGATATTGATTATCGAACTGTCGTTAGCACTAAACCTCACGTTACCCATCCGAACTATGTATTTACGCTAGATAATGAGTTGTATGTAACTCGTTTTAAACAAAAAGACGCTATCTGTCTGACGGACACTACTAGAAAGTCTTTTCAAGTGCGTGCAGGTAATATTCATGATGGTTTGGCAAGTGGGGATTTACTTTTTTTTACTTCAACGAATGGATGGATAACAGCTTTTAATATTAGCTCGGGAGCTATAGAACTTGAGCTTGACTTAAACTCACTATACAAGTCGAAGGAGCCGTTAGGCTGGTGTCGAGGAATAGAAATTTTAGAAAATGGAAATTTGGTTGTTGGTTTTTCTAGGTTAAGGCCCACTAAATTTAGAGAAAATGTTGATTGGGTCTCAAAGGGAATTGGCTTTAACAGAAAGCTCAGCCCAATGGTGACGAGAGTCGCCATAATTAATGTTAATAAACCCTCTGTTGTGCGTGAATTCTCTGTTGAGGGTGTCGGTATGAATGCTATTTTTTCTATCCATCTTTCTGCCTGATGACGGTAAATCTCGTAAAGCTATTTTTGACAGTTGTTCTTGCATTGACGTGCTCTAGAGCAGATGTTTATATAGCTAAGAATGTGTTTCCGTTTTCACCAGCTTTATTAATGTTTACTGTACTCTTAGTTGTTGCTTTCAGTGCTTTCATTATAAAGTATCGTATTTATTTGANCTCTTTTGTTCTTTTTATTGCATTTTTCTTTTTAACTCTAGGGGGGATTGAGGGGTCTTTATATATATTTTTAGAAGAGGGCTCTAGTGTTGAGCTGGGTGACTATTTTCTAGAGTTTTCTTACTTATCTTTTTTTGTATTAATTTCCGTTTCTATCGCAGTCGGAGTGGTGAACCTTAGAAGGATTTTATATCTAACTCTAT
>NZ_LWGJ01001317.1:0-3183 GCF_001635845.1 Oleiphilus sp. HI0132
CGTGCTGGTCAGCTTTGACGTGATTACGCGTTACTTGCGCCACTCTGGCTACGACGTTACGTATATCCGAAATATCACCGATGTAGATGACAAGATCTTCGCCCGAGCGGCGGAGAATGGAGAGGCCTACGATGCTTTAACGCAGCGCTTTATCGATGCGATGCATGAGGATGAAGCGGCGTTGTCGGTGAAGTCTCCAGACCAGGAGCCGAGAGCGACGGCGCATATCCAGGAAATTATCGATATGATTCAACGTCTGATCGACAACGAGCATGCTTATGCTGCCGACAATGGCGATGTCTATTATGCGATCGATAAGTTTGAAACCTACGGTAAGCTAAGCAAGCGTAATACCGAAGAGCTGTTGGCGGGTGCGCGTATCGATGTTGAAAAGCATAAGCGTAATCCACTGGATTTTGTTTTGTGGAAAGCGGCAAAAGAAGGCGAGGCTAGCTGGGAATCCCCGTGGGGGAATGGTCGCCCTGGCTGGCATATTGAATGCTCAGCCATGTCGACTTGCTGTTTGGGTGATACCTTTGATATTCATGGGGGCGGGCCAGACTTAAAATTCCCACATCATGAAAATGAAATTGCCCAGTCTGAAGGTGCAACCGGTCAGAAGTATGTGAACTACTGGATGCATGCAGGCGCTGTTCGTGTAAACAAAGAAAAGATGTCTAAATCTTTGGGTAACTTCTTCACCATTCGCGAAGTCTTGGAAAAGTATCCGGCTGAAGTGATTCGTTACTTCCTAGTGTCTAGCCACTATCGTAGTCAGGTTGATTATTCCGAAGATAACCTGGTTGAAGCGCAAGCAACCTTGGATCGTTTATATCAGTCTTTACGTGGTTTGAGCGAGGCAGAGCTAAGTTCTGAAGCGCGCGTTGAGTCTTATCTTGAGCGCTTTAAAACAGCGATGGATGATGACTTTAATACGCCTGAAGCATTGGCCGTGATGTTTGACTTGGTTCGAGAGCTAAATGTTGCACGTACTGATGAAGGTGACAATGTTGCGGCCTTGGCTAGTACGCTTCGTTCTTTAGGTGAAGCTTTGGGTATTCTTCAATTAGACCCTGAAGATTACTTTAAAGGCGCAGCTTCGGCTGATGGTTTATCAAATGATGAGATAGATACTTTAGTTGTGGCAAGAACAGAAGCACGTGCGAATAAAGAGTGGGCGGAGTCTGACCGAATTCGTGATCTGTTGTTAGAGCAGGGCATTACCTTAGATGATAGTAAAGATGGTACCAGCTGGCGCCGCTCTTAATCACTAATAAACTCAATCGTAGGCAGAGGGTTCTACCCCTCGCTAATGCGGTGCTTCATAGAAACTTTGTGCCAGTCCGCCAGCGAGGCACGGAGACATCTGCCTACAAGTGACTGTCGAGATAGCGCGTTTGTAGTTGTAGGCGGCCCGTCTCGGGGCGCAAGTCTTTCCACGGTGTATCAGATAGCCTAGCGGTTTCGTTCGCGCGGCCGGAGGCCCCGCCTACGTGGAGTTTGGTATATATTCTTTTGTAGGCAGAGGGTTCTACCTCTCGCTAATGCGGTGCTTCATAGAAACTTTGTGCCAGTCCGCCAGGGAGGTACGGAGACCTCTTCCTACAGGCTTGCTTCAACTTAGCTATGCAGCTCATTCGCTGCATAAAGCGTATTTTCCATCAGCGTTGCAACTGTCATGGGGCCTACACCGCCAGGAACAGGTGTAATCCAGCCAGCGCGCTCTTGCGCGACATCAAATTCAATATCACCCACCAAGCGGCCATCGTCCAAACGGTTAATACCCACGTCGATAACAATTGCGCCAGGCTTAATCCATTCACCTTTTACTAAGCCAGGTTTGCCGGCGGCAACGACTACGATGTCGGCCTGAGATATCTTCTCGGGCAGGTTTTTGGTGAAGCGGTGAGTGGTCGTGACAGTGCAGCCAGCTAGTAATAGCTCAAGGCCCATCGGTCGACCAACGATATTAGAAGCGCCGACGATAACGGCATCTTTGCCTCTGATTGTTTGTCCTGTTGTTTCCAATAAAGTCATTATGCCTTTTGGGGTGCAGGAGCGGAGTAGGGGCATTCTTTGTGCAAGGCGGCCAATATTAAAAGGGTGGAAGCCATCTACATCTTTATCTGGGCGTATACGTTCTAGTAAAGGATCGCTGTCTAGGTGTTCAGGCAGAGGGAGCTGAACCAGTATGCCGTCGATTGTTTCGTCGGCATTATATTTGTCAATAAGGCTTTCTAGCTCTTCCTGACTTGTTTCAGTAGGAAGTGTCAGCGTTTCGGATTTGAAGCCGACTTGTTCGCAAGAGTTAGTTTTGTTTCGAACGTACACTTCAGATGCTGGGTCAGCACCTACCAATATAACCACAAGCCCGGGAGGGCGCTTACCTTGGGCGACTCTTTCTTTTACGCCTTCGGCCACTTTAGCCTTTACCTCTTGCGAGATTTTCTTTCCATCAATTAGTGCTGCGGTCATGTTTGATCTCTCTAACCCTGAATTTTGAATGGCGGCATTTTCTCATGACCCTTTATGAATAAAAAGCTTATAAATTGCTTTTTTAAAAGAATTTCTAAAATTCGCTTTAAAATTTGTTGACGATCGAAAAAACCGGCTGTATTATTCGCGCCATCTTTGAGAGGCAACGAGGAATGTTCCAGGCAGCAGTGCTTGTGAATAGGAGTTGTTAGCTGATTTAAGTATGATCGGGGTATAGCGCAGTCTGGTAGCGCGCCTGCTTTGGGAGCAGGATGTCGGGAGTTCGAATCTCTCTACCCCGACCATTTTAAAGATCTTGTTTCATGTTGTTTGTGTAATAGGGTTTTTAGAGAAAAGGATTCGAGCGCCCGTAGCTCAGCTGGATAGAGCAACGGCCTTCTAAGCCGTAGGCCATAGGTTCGAATCCTATCGGGCGCGCCATTTATTAAGTGGTAGAAGCCAGGTAATGGTGGGCGTAGCTCAGTTGGTAGAGCTCCGGATTGTGATTCCGGCGGTCGAGGGTTCGAACCCCTTCGTCCACCCCAACTTTTTGCAAATTGTTGATTTACAACGGGTTGCAAGTTGGTTAGAATACGAAAAAATTGACGATGCGAAAGTGGCGGAATTGGTAGACGCGCTAGATTTAGGTTCTAGTGTCTTGCGGCGTGAGAGTTCGAGTCTCTCCTTTCGCACCAAGTCAAATCTTGG
>NZ_LWGJ01001318.1:0-1166 GCF_001635845.1 Oleiphilus sp. HI0132
AATTCGTGATCTGTTGTTAGAGCAGGGCATTACCTTAGATGATAGTAAAGATGGTACCAGCTGGCGCCGCTCTTAATCACTAATAAACTCAATCGTAGGCAGAGGGTTCTACCCCTCGCTAATGCGGTGCTTCATAGAAACTTTGTGCCAGTCCGCCAGCGAGGCACGGAGACATCTGCCTACAAGTGACTGTCGAGATAGCGCGTTTGTAGTTGTAGGCGGCCCGTCTCGGGGCGCAAGTCTTTCCACGGTGTATCAGATAGCCTAGCGGTTTCGTTCGCGCGGCCGGAGGCCCCGCCTACGTGGAGTTTGGTATATATTCTTTTGTAGGCAGAGGGTTCTACCTCTCGCTAATGCGGTGCTTCATAGAAACTTTGTGCCAGTCCGCCAGGGAGGTACGGAGACCTCTTCCTACAGGCTTGCTTCAACTTAGCTATGCAGCTCATTCGCTGCATAAAGCGTATTTTCCATCAGCGTTGCAACTGTCATGGGGCCTACACCGCCAGGAACAGGTGTAATCCAGCCAGCGCGCTCTTGCGCGACATCAAATTCAATATCACCCACCAAGCGGCCATCGTCCAAACGGTTAATACCCACGTCGATAACAATTGCGCCAGGCTTAATCCATTCACCTTTTACTAAGCCAGGTTTGCCGGCGGCAACGACTACGATGTCGGCCTGAGATATCTTCTCGGGCAGGTTTTTGGTGAAGCGGTGAGTGGTCGTGACAGTGCAGCCAGCTAGTAATAGCTCAAGGCCCATCGGTCGACCAACGATATTAGAAGCGCCGACGATAACGGCATCTTTGCCTCTGATTGTTTGTCCTGTTGTTTCCAATAAAGTCATTATGCCTTTTGGGGTGCAGGAGCGGAGTAGGGGCATTCTTTGTGCAAGGCGGCCAATATTAAAAGGGTGGAAGCCATCTACATCTTTATCTGGGCGTATACGTTCTAGTAAAGGATCGCTGTCTAGGTGTTCAGGCAGAGGGAGCTGAACCAGTATGCCGTCGATTGTTTCGTCGGCATTATATTTGTCAATAAGGCTTTCTAGCTCTTCCTGACTTGTTTCAGTAGGAAGTGTCAGCGTTTCGGATTTGAAGCCGACTTGTTCGCAAGAGTTAGTTTTGTTTCGAACGTACACTTCAGATGCTGGGTCAGCACCTACCA